>JAYRJH010000046.1:0-11915 GCA_041906415.1 Sphingomonas sp.
GAGCGATCGGAGGAGCCGATCGCGATCGACGCGGCCGAGATCCGCCAGATCATCCGCGCGCGGCGGCTGCGGGACAAGCAGTTCGGCGCGGGCCTGTTCGAGGACCCGGCATGGGACATGATGCTGGACCTGTTCGCCGCCCATCTGGAGCGGACGGACGTCTCCGTCTCCAGCCTGTGCATCGCCGCCGCGGTGCCGCCGACCACCGCGCTGCGCTGGATCGCCCGGATGAGCGACGCGGGCCTGTTCGATCGCCGCCCCGATCCGTTCGACCGCCGCCGCGCCTATATGGCGCTGAGCGATACGGCGCTGACCGGGATGCGCGCCTATATCAGCGCGGCGCGGACGATGGGGCTGCCGGTGGTCTGAACCGAATCGCCGCCGCCTTTCCGGCGCCTCCACGCCAGATTGCGCTTTCCGGCCCGGAAGATCGCAGGCTACACATTCGCCGCGATCCACTTCAAGCCGGGAAGGCGAAGACTCAATGGCCCCATCTCCCGACGCCGCCACGGCGCAACCCTCCATGCGCGGGCGGCTGTGGTCGATCATGGGCGGATCGGCGGGCAATCTGGTCGAATGGTATGACTGGTATGTCTATGCCGCCTTCACGCTCTATTTCGCGCCCGCCTTCTTCCCCGCGAGCGATCGCACCTCGCAGCTGCTGAACGCGGCGGCGATCTTCGCGGTCGGTTTCCTGATGCGGCCGATCGGCGCCTGGCTGATGGGGCGCTATGCCGATCGGCACGGGCGGCGCGCGGCGCTGACGCTTTCGGTGGCGCTGATGTGCGGCGGCTCGCTGCTGATCGCGCTCACCCCCTCTTTCGCCACGATCGGTCTGGCCGCGCCGGTGCTGCTGCTGGTCGCGCGGCTGCTTCAGGGGCTGTCGGTCGGCGGCGAATATGGCGCGAGCGCGGTCTATCTCAGCGAGATGGCGGGGCAGGAGCGGCGCGGATTCTTCTCCAGCTTCCAATATGTCACGCTGATCGCCGGGCAGCTCATCGCGCTCTGCGTCCTGCTGCTGCTCCAGATATTGCTGGGGGAGGCGCAGCTCCGCGCATGGGGCTGGCGCATTCCGTTCGCGGTCGGCGGGGCGCTCGCGCTCGCGGTGTTCGCCCTGCGGCGCGGGATGGCGGAGACCGAGAGCTTCCGCCGCGCGGGCGGCGCGAAGGCCCCCGGCGGCCTCGCCCTGATGCGCGATCACCCGCGGGAGGTGATGGTGGTGATGGGGCTGACGGCTGGCGGCACGCTCGCTTTCTATACATACAGCATCTACCTTCAGAAATTCCTGGTCAACACCTCCGGGCTGACGGTGCAGAGCGCCTCGCGCGTGATGACGGCCGCGCTGTTCGTCTACATGCTGCTCCAGCCGCTCGCCGGCGCCCTGTCCGACAGGATCGGGCGCAAGCCGCTGATGATCGGCTTCGGCGTGGCGGGCACGCTCGGCACGGTGCCCCTGTTCACGGCGCTGGAGACGGTGTCGAGCGCATGGGCGGCGTTCGGGCTGGTGCTGGCCGCGCTGGTGGCGGTGACGGGCTATACCGCGATCAACGCCGTGGTGAAGGCGGAGCTCTTCCCCGCCGGCGTCCGCACGCTCGGCGTGGCCTTTCCCTATGCGCTGGCGAACACCCTGTTCGGCGGGACGGCGGAATATGTCGCCTTGTGGTTCAAGCGCGCCGGGATGGAGAAGGGCTTCTACTGGTATGTCACCGCGATGATCGGCCTGTCGCTGATCGTCTATCTCAGGATGCGCGAGACGCGCGAGACGGGGACGCTGGCGCAGGAGGAACGGGGTTAGGTCGTCGCCCGCGCCTGCATCACCTGCCGCCCATCGTCGGCGAAGGCGCCCAGCTCGATCTCCGCGTCCTTCCCGCGCATCGCGAGGTGGAGCGGCTCGCCGCAGATCGCCGGGGAGACGCCGCGGAAGGAGAAGCTTTTCAGCGCATTGTCCCCAAGCTCCCGCCGCGCGAGATCGAGCAGCAGGCTCGCGGTGAGCGGCCCATGGACCACCAGCCCGCGATAACCCTCCCGCCCGGCTGCATAGGGCAGGTCGTAATGGATGCGGTGGCTGTTGAAGGTCAGCGCGGAATAGCGGAACAGCAACGGTTCGGACGGACGCAGCGTCCGCACCGCCCGCCAGCCCGTCGCGTCGAAACCTCCTTCGCCCAAAGGCGGCGGGGTGGGCGGAGCGCCCGGCGGCGCGGCCTCGCGATAGACGATCGACTGCACCTCGCGCACCGCCACGTCGCCGCCGCCCAGGACATCATGCGCCACATCGACGAACACCAGATGCCCGCTCCCGCCCTGCTTCTCCGTCACGGACAGCACGCGCGAGCGGCGCTCGGCCGCTTCCCCGCTGCGGAGCGGGCGGAGGAATTCCATCCTGCTCGCCGCCCACATGCGGCGGGGCAGCGGGACGGGCGGCAGGAAGCTTTCCGGGCTGTCGTCACGCCGCGGATGGCCGTCCGGGCCTAACGCGGCAGTCGGCGCGTCGGGCAGGCAGAGGCACCAGTGGAAGCCCTGCGGGACGCTCCCGTCCTCCGGCGGCGCGCGATCGAACGTCGCGGCCCAGCGCGCCAGATGACCCGGATCGACCCGGTCGGCGCGCTTGTCCTCGCGCCCGATCCACGCGCTCCAATCCGCCATCAGGCGCGCTCGAACACCGCGGCGATGCCTTGTCCGCCGCCGATGCACATCGTCTCGAGGCCGTAGCGCCCGCCGCGCCGCGCCAGCTCGCGCGTCAGGTTCGCGAGGATGCGTCCGCCGGTCGCGCCGATCGGATGGCCGAGCGAGATGCCCGAGCCGTTGACGTTGAGGATCTCGTTGCGGCTGTCGTCGTCGGACCAGCCCCAGCCCTTCAGCACCGCCAGCACCTGCGGCGCGAAGGCCTCGTTCAGCTCGACGAGGTCGATGTCGCCCCAGCCGAGGCCGGTGCGCGCGAACAGCCGCTCCACCGCCGGGACGGGGCCGATCCCCATCCGCGCCGGATCGCAGCCGGCCGAAGCCGCGCCGTGGAACCATGCGATCGGCTCCAGCCCCAGTTCCTCCAGCTTGTCCTCCGCCACCACGAGGCAGGCGGCGGCGGCGTCGTTCTGCTGGCTGGCGTTGCCGGCGGTGACGATCGCGCCGGGGATCGTCTTCGCCTCGATCGGCTTCAGCGCGCCCAAGGTCTCCATGCTGGCGTCGGCGCGATAGCCTTCGTCATGCGCGAAGATGACGGGATCGCCCTTGCGCTGCGGGACGGGCACGGGGACCAGCTCGTCGTCGAACAGCCCGTTCTTCCACGCCGCCGCCGCGCGCTGGTGCGAGCGCACCGCATAGGCGTCGGCGGCCTCGCGGGTGATGCCGTAGTCGCGCGCCAGGTTCTCCGCCGTCTCGATCATGCCGGAGATCACCCCGAACCGCTCGACCGGCTGCGACATCAGCCGCCCGCGCGTCAGGCGATCGTGCAGCATCAGCCCGCCCGCGCGGGTGCCGCGCCGGCCCTCGACGGTGTAATATTCGACGTTCGACATGCTCTCGACGCCGCCCGCGACCACCACGTCGCTCATGCCGGTCTGCACCATCAGCGCGGCGTTGACGACCGCCTGGAGCCCGGAGCCGCAGCGGCGGTCGAGCTGATAGCCCGGCACCTCGATCGGCAGCCCGGCGGCGAGCCAGGACCAATGGCCGATCGCCGGCGCCTCGCCATTGCCATAGCCTTGCGAGAAGACCACGTCGTCCACCCGCGCGGGATCGATCTTCGTCCGCTCGATCAGTGCCTTGAGCACCACCGCGCCGAGCTGGCCCGCGTTCATGCCGGCGAGGCTGCCGCCGAACCTGCCGACGGCGGTGCGGATGGGAGCCACGATCGCGGCGCGCTTGAGGGTCATGTGCTTCTCCGGATTAGGGGTTGCGAGGCTCAGCCCCGGGCGTTGAACTCGCGCAGCATGTGCTTGGCGATCTGGAGCTGGAGGATCTGCGTCGTGCCCTCGTAGATCCGGTAGATGCGCGCGTCGCGGAAGAAGCGCTCGGCGTCATATTCGGCGAGATAGCCTGCCCCGCCATAGACCTGCACGCAGCGATCGACCACGCGGCCGCACATCTCGGACGCGAACACCTTGAAGGCGGCCGCCTTGCGCAGCACGTTCTCGCCCGCGTCGGCGCGGCGGGTGACGTCGGCCATCATCGTCTCGGCGGCGTAGATCTCGATCTCGCTGTCGGCGAGCATCTGCTGGATGAGCTGGAAATTGGCGATCGGCTCGCCGAACGCCTTGCGCTCGGTGGCGTAGCGGACCGCGCTGTCGAGCGCGCGCCGCGCATAGGCCGTCGCCGCCGCGCCGACCGACATGCGGCCGTTGTCGAGGCTCATCATCGCATAGGCGAAGCCCTTGCCCAGCTCCCCGCCGAGCAAGGCGTCGTCGGGGAGGCGCACGTCCTCCATGACGATGTCGGCGATATGGCTGCCGGACTGGCCCATCTTCCTGTCCGACTTGCCGACCGACACGCCCGGCGCGTCCATCGGCACGATGAAGGCGGAGACGTGCGCGTTCTTCGGCAAATTCTCCTTGCTCGTCCGCGCCATGATCAGCGCGACCTTCGCGTAGGGCGCGTTGGTGATGTAGCGCTTGGTGCCGTTCAGCACCCAGCCCGCGTCGGTCCTGACGGCGGTGGTCTGGAGGCCGGCGGAATCCGATCCCGATCCCGGCTCGGTCAGCCCGAAGCAGGCGATCTCGCCCCCCGCGACGCGCGGCAGCCATTCGGCCTTCTGCGCCTCCGTCCCGCCGTTCTTCAGGCCTGAGCAGAACATGCCGATGTTGATCGAGATGATCGAGCGGAACGCCGGCATGGCGTAGCTCAGCGCATGGATCGTCCGCACATATTGGCTGACGTTCATCCCCGCGCCGCCATATTCCTCCGGCATGGTGAGGCCGAACAGCCCCATCTCGCGCATCTCGTCCAGAATGTCCGCCGGGATCCCGTCGCTCTCGATGATCGCGCGCTCGGCCGGGATCAGGCGCTCGCGGACATAGCGCCCAAGCTGCTCGATGAACTGGTCGAAAACGTCGGCGTCCATACCGGGGTTCACGCTCGCCACCGCAATCTCCTTCGAATGTCGGTTCGCGATAGACGCTCGCTTCCTGTGTCTCAACCATGCGTTCGACATTGCGAATTGTATTCGGAAACGGCGATCCCTAGAATTTTCGCCATGTCGCTCACCTTCGATCCGCCGCTCTGCCCCTCCGTTCCGGTCGATGGAGGAGAGGAAAGCTTCCCCGTCGGGCGGATTTTCTGCGTCGGGCGAAACTATGCCGATCATGCGCGCGAGATGGGGAGCGATCCGACCCGCGAACCGCCCTTCTTCTTCACCAAGTTCGCGCAGGCGCTGGTGCCGGGCGGCGGCATGATCCTCTATCCGCCCGCCACGGCGGATTATCATTACGAGGCGGAACTGGTCGCCGCCATTCGCGGCGCGGGGGCGAACGTGCCGCCCGAGCGCGCGCTCGATCTGGTCCACGGCTATGCGGTCGGCCTCGACATGACGCGGCGCGACCTGCAGGCGCAGGCCAAGGCGAAGGGGCGCCCGTGGGACATGGGCAAGAACTTCGCCTTCTCAGCGCCGGTTGGCGCGCTGCGCCGCGTGGCGGACGGTGGCCACCTCATGGCCGGGGCGCTGACGCTGACGGTGAACGGGGAGATGCGCCAGCAGGCCGATGTGGCGGACATGATCTGGAGCACGGCGGAGGTGATCGCGCATCTCTCCCGGCTCGAACCGCTGCTGCCCGGCGACCTGATCTTCACCGGCACACCGGCCGGCGTGGGCGCGGTAAAGCCCGGCGATCGGCTGGAAGCGCGGATCGCGGGCCTTCCCCCGCTTTCCGTTACGATCGGCGAACGCGCGCCGGATCGCGGCTGAGGGACCATGCCGGGCCGCGGATGCGGCCTGATCGGTTCCGTTATTTTCGGCCGATTATCGCAAATCCCGATGGAATGCGGGCGATAGCCGCTCGCCGGTGAATTTAATTCGGCGATGATCGCCAAATTAGACAGCACCTTCTGCGATAACAATGTTACCCATCAGGGCGATATGACGGGAACAAGATTTCTCGGCATGTCATACGGGAGTAATTTAGGGAACCGGGGGAATGATGTTTTCGCGCAGTGTCTTGGCGCGCCGGCGCGGTGCGTCTGGCTGTGTGGCGCTTCTGTCCGGCGTCGCGTTGCTGGCTCCTTCCACCGCCTTTGCGCAGGAAGCGGGCGCGGCCCCGGAGAATGCCGGCGAGATCGTCGTGACCGCGCTGAAGCGCGACACCCGCCTTCAGGATACGCCGATCGCGATCTCGGCGGTCGGCGGCGACAGCCTGCAGCGCGGCGGCACCACCAGCTTCGCAGACCTCACGCGCAACGCGCCCAGCCTGCGCATCGTCGACGCGGGGCCGGGCAACCGCCGCGTGATCCTGCGCGGCGTGACGGCGGCGGGCGAGCCGACGGTCGGCGTCTATTATGACGAATCCCCGGTTTCCGGATCGGTCGGCACAACCAGCGACGCGGCCGGCTCGACCCCCGATTTCCGCCTGTTCGACGTGCAGCGCGCCGAGGTGCTGCGCGGGCCGCAGGGCACGCTCTACGGCTCCGGCTCGATGGGCGGCACGGTGCGCATCATCTACGAGAAGCCGAAGGCGGACCGGATCGAGGCGGCCGGGGCGATGACGCTTTCGGCGGTGCAGGGCGGCGCGCCGGGCGCGTCTGTCGACGGGATGATAAACCTGCCGATCGTCAACGACGTGCTCGCGTTGCGCGTGGTCGGCAACTACAACCAGTTCGCCGGCTATATCGACAATTCCTATTACGGCCGCAAGAACATCAACGACGGCGACAGCTACGGCGGCCGCGCCTTGCTGCGCTTCACGCCGTCCTCCGCGCTGACGGTGGATCTCGCCGCTTATTTCGAGAAGGTCGCCACCACCAGCCCGCGCTGGATCGCGGAGACGAACCAGCGCTACGTCACCAACGGGCGCTCGGAATCGGGCAATTACAACACCACCCGCATCTACAGCGGCACGCTGAATTACGATTTCGGCCCCGCCGCGCTGACCGCCGTGACGACCTATTTCGACCGCGACCGCACGGTGGTGGATGACGTCAGCGACACGTTCAACGGCCGGGCCACCGCGGCGGGCTGCCAGAGATACCATCTCGGCAATGCCCGCGCCTGCTCGCCGGGCGAGCTTTCGAGCTATCTCGACGAGACGAACAGCATCCTGTTCTCCAGCCTGTATCAGCCGCAATGGGTGCATAACTGGTCGAACGAGCTGCGGCTCAGCTCCACCGGCGACGGGCCGTTCAACTGGACGGTCGGCGTCTATTCGGAAGACCGCAAGACGCAGGTGCGCAGCACGCTGCTCGCCGCCAATCCGCAATCCGGCGAGCTTCTGTCGTTCGTGGACCAGAACATCTATTACGACCGCACCATCGTCGATCACCTGAAGCAGAAGGCGGCGTTCGCGGAGGTTTCCTATAAATTCTTCGACAAGCTGACGCTGACCGCGGGCACCCGCTACTACAATTACGACAAGACGGTCGGCGGCCGCGTGGACAAGGGGCAGGAGCATTACGGCTCCAAGGTGACGCCCTATACGGAGGCGCGCTCGAAGGAGGACGGCTTCGTCTTCAAGTTCAACGCCTCCTACGAGTTCAACAGCGACTACATGATCTACGCCCAGGCCTCGCAGGGCTTCCGGCCCGGCGGCGTCAACCAGGTGATCGGCCTTCCGGCGGGGCTGGCGGCCTATTCGTCGGACAGCCTGTGGAACTATGAGGTGGGCGTAAAGACCCATCCGATGACGGGCGTCTATTTCAACGTCACCGGCTATCGCATCGATTGGGACAATCTGCAGGTTTCCGGGCGCGGCAACACCGAGACCACCTCGGTCTTCGGCCTGATCTCCAATGCGGGCGCGGCGCGGATCGAGGGCTTCGAGGCGGAGCTGACGGCGACGCCGCTCGGCGGCCTCTCGCTCACCGGCAATCTGGGCTATACCAACGCCCGCCTGTCGAAGGACCAGATCAGCTCGGTGATCGCGGCGGCGGGCCGCAAGGGCGACCGCCTCGCTTACGTGCCGCGCTGGAACGCCAGCGCCTCGGCGGAATATACGTGGGGCCTTAGCGGAGACCTGGACGGCGTGATCCGCGCCGACGCCGCTTATGTCGGGCCGTCCTACAGCACGCTGGCGCCGAGCGACATCTATCGCCGCAGGGTCGACGGCTATGAGCTGGTGAACGCCCGCATCGGCGTGCAGGCGTCGGATTCGGGCTGGAACGCCTTCCTGTTCGTCAGCAACGTGTTCAACGCCGCCGCGATCAACAGCCGCGGCTCAAGCTCCAACACCGGCGGGTTCACGACGGTCTACAGCTCGCCGCCGCGCACATTCGGCCTCAGCCTGCTCAAGCGCTTCCGCTAGGATCAAGGAAACGGTGTCTCCAGACAAGGATTTCGGGAAATGAAAAGGCTATTGCTCTCGACGGCGGCATTGCTCGCGAGCTTCGGCGCGTTCGGCGCCGCGGGCATCGCGCAGGATCATGACGACTGGGTGGCGGGCGGCGCCAACGGCGCGGTGCCGGGGCCGGCGGGGCGCTATACCCCAGCGCCCGCGCGCACCTCCGCCGAGGGGAACGGGCCGTTCCGCAAGCTGGTGATCCGCGGGGTCACGCTGATCGACGGCACCGGCGCGCCGCCGCGCGGGCCGATGGACATCGTGATCGAGGGCAATCGCATCACCGCCGTCACCCAGGCGGGCTGGCCCGGCCTGCCGCTCAAGCAGCAGCGCGAGCCGCGCGACGCGGATTACGAGCTGGACGCGACCGGCATGTATGTGCTGCCGGGTTTCGTCGACACGCACGTCCACACGCCTGCCGCCGACAAGGCGCCGGACATGGGCTACGCCTATAAATTGTGGCTCGCCCATGGCGTAACCACGGTGCGCGGCGTGCCGCTGGCGCCGCCTGACATCGCCAGCTCGGAAAAGAACCGTTCGGCCGCGAACCAGATCGCGGCGCCGCGCATCTTCAACTACCAGACGCTCGGCGCGGGCTGGACCGGCGGCGCGATCGATTCCACCGAAAAGGCGCGCGCCTGGGTGCGCTGGGCGGCGACGCACAACATCGACGGCATCAAGTTCTTCAACCGCCCGGAGGAGACGCCGGAGATCATCGCGGCGGCGATCGACGAGGCCCACAAGAACAAGATGGGCACGCTGGCCCATCTGTCGCAGACCGGCGTCGCCAATTTCAATGCGCGCGACGCGGGCGATGCGCATCTCGATACGGTGACACATTATTACGGCCATCACGAAGCGCTGCTGCAGGGCCACACGATCCAGAATTTCCCGCTCGATTACGATTATAACAACGAGCAGCACCGCTTCGGCGACATCGCCGAAATCTGGGACGAGGTATATCCGCCGGAATCGCCGGAGTGGATGGAATATCTCCACCACCAGAAGGACAATAACGTCATCTTCAATCCGACGTTCAACATCTACGCCGCCTCGCGCGATCTGATGCGCGCGCGCAACGCGGACTGGAACAACAAATACGTCACCCCGCAGCTCTGGAACTATTTCCAGTCGACCCGCGACAATCACGGTTCCTATTTCTACGACTGGACGACCGAGAACGAGTTCGCCTGGAAGCGGTTCTATTCGAACTTCTTCAAGCTGATGAACGATTACAAGAACATGGGCGGCCGCGTGACGGTCGGCACCGATTCGGGTTTCATCTTCAAGACCTACGGTTTCGCCTATATCGAGGAGCTTGAGCTGTTCCGCGAGGCTGGCTTCACCCCGCTGGAGATCGTGCGCTCCGCGACGATGTGGAGCGCGGACGAGTTGTGGCGGCGGAAGGGCGTGCCCGCTCCCGTCGGGGTCGTCCGGCCGGGAATGCTGGCGGATCTCGTCATCGTAAAGGAAAATCCGCTCGCCAATTTGAAGACGCTCTACGGCACCGGCCACTTGCGGCTGAATCCGGCGACCAACAAGCAGGAAGTGGTCGGTGGGGTGAGCTATACCGTGAAGGACGGCATCATCTTCGACGCGAAGAAGCTGCTGGCCGAAGTGGCGGACATGGTCGCATCGGAGAAGGCCCGGCTCGGCCAGCCGGGCGCGCCGCAGCCGAATCCCGGCACCGGCCAGTAGAATCCGCCCCGCCGCGCGCATGTCGCGACGGCGGACCGGGCGCGGCGAGGGGCCGCCGCGCCCGGTTTCACGGGCGTTCAGATGGGCAGCTCGGTCACGTTCTTCACTTCCTCCATCACCGCATAGGTCCGCGTTTCGCGGACGCCGGGCATGCTGACGAGCGAATCGGCGAGGAAGGCGCGATAGGCGGCCATGTCCTTCACGCGAACCTTCAGCAGATAATCGAAGCCGCCCGCCACCATGTGACATTCGAGGATTTCGGGCATCAGCCGGACTTCCTCGGCGAACTGGACGAAGACATCGCCGGTCGTGCGGTCCAGCAGCACCTCGATGAAGATGAGCAGCGCGCAATCCAGCTTCCCCGGATCGAGGCGGGCGACGATATCCATGACATAGCCCTGCTCGCGCAGCTTCCTCAGCCGGTCGAAGCAGGCGGAGGCGGACAGGCCGCAGCGATTGGCCAGCTCCTGGTTGGTTATCCGGCCATCTTTCTGGATCGTCCTCAAAATCTTCCGGTCAATCTCGCCAAGCATCGGAAGCCCCCCGGTTCATTCTGCGTTCTGGCCGAAGAATATTCACCAGTCGGGCGCGACCGCCAAGAGCCGATCGGCGCGCGCGCTTGATGGGCGTCAAACCGCGCGCGCGCTTTCCGGCGTAGCGCGCACGGCATGTGGACCTATCATCCCGATCTGCTCGCCACCCCGGTGCCGCGCTACACCAGCTTCCCCACGGCGGCGGAATTCGGGGAGATGCAGGCGCGCGACATGGAGGAGGCGCTGACCGACGTCGCGCCCGATACGGCCGTGTCGCTCTATCTGCACATCCCCTATTGCCATGAGATCTGCTGGTATTGCGGCTGCAACACCGGCGCGGCCAACCGCACCGCGCGCGTCACCGCCTATCTCCAGCGGCTGTCGCAGGAGGTGGAGATGGTCGCGCGCCGGCTCGGCGGGCGCGGGCGGATCGGGCGGATCGCGTTCGGCGGCGGCAGCCCCAACGCGCTCGCGCCGGAGCAATTCGCGAGCCTTCTGGCGCGGGTGCGCGACGCCTTCGGATGCGCCGATGCGGACGTGTCGGTGGAGATCGATCCCCGCCGCTTCGACGCGGGCTGGGACGCGGTGTTCGCGGATGCCCGCGTCGGGCGCGCGAGCCTGGGCGTGCAGACCTTCTCCCCCGGATTGCAGCGCGCGATCGGCCGCGTCCAGCCGACGGAGGTGATCGCGGACGTCACCGCGCGGCTGCGTCGGGCCGGCGTCGGCTCGATCAACTTCGATCTGATGTATGGCCTGCCGGGGCAGGACGTTGCGATGCTGCTCGATACGATCGATATCGCGCTCGGCATGGCGCCGGACCGGCTGGCGGTGTTCGGCTATGCCCATGTCCCGCACCTGATCCCGCGCCAGCGCCAGATCGACGCGAGCGCGCTGCCCGGCGCGGAGCTGCGCTTCCGTCAGGCGGAGGCGGCCCATGCGCGGCTGGTGGATGACGGCTGGCAGCCGATCGGCTTCGATCATTTCGCGCGGGCCGGGGACGCGCTCGCGGCCGCCGAGCGGCTGGGCCGGCTGAAGCGCAATTTCCAGGGCTTCACCGAGGATCAGGCGGAGGTGCTGATCGGCCTCGGCGTTTCAGCGATCAGCAGCTTCCCGAACGCGCTCATCCAGAATGAGAAGAATGCCGGCCGCTATCACCTGCGCATCGCCAACGGCCAGCTCGCGGCGGCGCGCGGCATCCGGCGCAGCGCGATCG
>JAYRJH010000518.1:0-1664 GCA_041906415.1 Sphingomonas sp.
GCGATGAACGCGACTTCGCCGCTAAGCAGGCCGAAGCCGCTGTCTATGTAGCGGGTGAAGACCTCGAGGAAGTGGTCGATGACGCCGGTGCCGCCCATGATACTACCGTGCCTCGTCGGGCTGGGGCGCGCTTTCACGGCGGATCGGATTGTCGGGGATCTCGCGCGGAATCGCATTCGGCGGAGGCGGTTCGGGGAGACGCTCCATCGGACGAGCGCCGGGCGCGAGAAAGCGATGACGGTTCTCTGCCCAGGCTCGGAGGCACCCCGGATCGCGCGGCCCCGCTTCGCCAAGGGACTGGCAGCGGATCAATTCGTCACGCAGGGGATCGGCCTGAGCCTGGGTAGAGCGGCCGGATGGCCAGGCCGCCGGCGCTTCCTCCTTGCGGGTCATCTCGATCGCGGTCGCGGTGACCGCGACCGCGACGAACACGACGGCGCCAAGCCGCGCGAGCATCTTGCCGTCCATGACCATGTCCTCAGTTGCCGTTCGGGAACATGCGGGCGTTGCCGGGCTGGTAGCCCGTGCCCGGCGTCAGGAAGCGGCGGCGCTGTTCGCGGCCCTGTTCGGCCGCTGCCGCCCGCTCGGCCTCGGAGAGGCTCTGTGCGCGGCCATTGGCGGCAACGACGGCGGTGAGGTCAGCGAGCTGTTGTGCTTGCAGGGCGAGAAGCTGATTGCCCGCCTGCGTCGCCTGAAGCGCGCCGGTCGCGCCCTGGCTTTGGCCGACGAGCGCCGTCATCTCACCGCGATTGGTGTCGATGTTGCCGACGACGCCGGCCTGCACGCGCATGGCGTCCTGCAAGCCTCCGACTGTGTTCTGCCAGCGCTCGCGCGCTCCCGCGACGAGCGCCTGATCGGACGCCGACATCGACGCGTTGCCATAGGTGGTCTGAAACGCACGGTCGATCTGCTGGACGTTGAGGGCGATGCCCTGCGCCTCCGCGAGAAGTTGCTGGGTGCGCTGCACCGACTGCTGAAGCTGCTGAATCGATGAGTACGGCAGGCTCGCGAGATTGCGAGCCTGATTGATCAGCATGGTCGCTTCATTCTGAAGCTGGGTGATCTGCTGATTGACCTGCTGGAGCGTGCGCGCCGCCGTCAGGACGTTCTGCGCATAGTTGGTCGGATCATAGACGATCCACTGTGCGGCGGCCGGCGGGGCGAAGATTGGCGACAGCGCGAGCGGCGCGGCAAGGAGCGCGGCGCCGATGCGCAGCGCGCGTGAGCGGGAACGAACGGAACGGGTCATGGGCGTGCCTCCGGATCGGTTTGGGGGGTGATGTTGGTGAGGTCGGCGATGAGGTCGGCGGCCCAGCCGAGCCGGTTCTCGCCAAGCCATTCGGCAAGGAAACCATCCGTGCCGCTGCGGGCGTGAACCGCGGCGATCAGCGCCTGGTGCTGCTTCGACGAGGCGGCGCAGAGCGCCAGCGCTACGTCCGACAGACCCAGCTCGAAGAGCCGGTTGCCGCGGCGGGACTGGCAGTAATAGTCGCGCTTGGGCATCGCGCGCGCGAGGATCTCGATCTGGCGATCGTTGAGGCCGAAGCGGCGATAGATGGCGGTGATCTGTGGCTCGATCGCGCGTTCGTTCGGGAGCAGGATGCGGGTCTGGCAGCTTTCGATGATGGCTGGGGCGATCGCCGAGCCGTCGATGTCGGAGAGCG
>JAYRJH010000047.1:0-11796 GCA_041906415.1 Sphingomonas sp.
TCGATGGCGTGCCGGTCGGCGAGGCGCTCGATCGTGACCGCAAGGGCCGTCCGCTGCCGGTCTGGCAGGGCTGCCGGCGCATCGCGGCCGGCGACCTGTTCCTTATGAACCCCGATGTCCGCGATAGCCTCGACGGCCGCTACTTCGGCCCGATCCCGGCGCGCGGCGTCATCGGGCAGGCCATCCCTCTCTACACCGACGAGGCCGGCGATGGCCGCTTCATCTGGCGTGCGCCCGTTGCGGTGGCGACGCCCGCCAGCTCCATCCCCACCGCATCCTTACGGAGAACATCATGCCCTTGATCGGTCAATTCACACGCGACGAGAGCGGCTTCATCGGCAACCTCGAAACGCTCCTGCTGCAACAGGACATCATCATCGTCCCGGCAGAGCCGTCCGATGCCGAGAACGCGCCGGATTACCGTGTTCACGTCTTTGACGCGATGAGCAACGAGACTGGCCCGGAGATCGGCGCCGGCTGGAAGCGCACCGGCGAGAAGGCCGGCGATTACGTCTCGCTCCAGATCGACGATCCGAGTTTCGATCATCCGATCCGCGCCAACCTGTTCCAGTCCGGCGACGACAAAGCCTCCTGGGGCCTGCACTGGAACCGTCCGCCCAAGCGCAGCGATCGGGACTGAGCGATGCGCGGCCCCTGTCATAGCGCAGCCGCCGGGAGGGTTCGCGCCCCCTGGCGGCCTGCCGTCCTTCTCCTTTCCGGCCTGATCGCCTCTGTCGCGATACCGTCCGTCACCCGAGCGCAGACCCTGCCGCTCCCCGTTGTCACCGCCTCGCCTTATGCGCCCTTCGTCACGCAGGCGGCGCAGCGTTTCGGCATCCCCGAGGCGTGGATATGGGCGGTCATGCGCGTCGAGAGCCGCGGCCATCCGCGCGCGATCTCACCCCGTGGTGCGATGGGCCTGATGCAGATCATGCCCGATACCTGGACCGGCTTGCGCGCCCGTTACGGCCTCGGCTCCGATCCCTATGATCCGCGCGACAACATCCTGGCGGGCGCGGCCTTTCTGCGTGAGATGCACGATCGTTACGGTGCGCCCGGCTTCCTCGCGGCCTATAATGCGGGGCCGGGCCGCTACGACGCCTATGTCGCCAATGCGCGGCCCCTACCGCCTGAAACCATCGCCTATGTCGCAGCAATCGCACCGCTGATCGGCGCGGATCCGCTGCCCGGCAACACGGTGGTCGCTGTTGCCGATCCGCTTGCCTGGACTCAGGCGCCGCTCTTCATCGCGCGCGCCGATCGGACCGCCAGCGCCGATCCCGTGCAGACCGACGCACATCCGACCGGCGCTCCGGCTGCGCCATCCTCGCGCGATACCGCTGCCGATCCGCCGCGTTCGGACGGGCTTTTCGTGGCGCGCGGCGGGCCGCGAATCACGGAGATGATGACTACAGTTTCTCGATAGCGCGCTGAAATCGCCGGGGTTCGTAAAGCGCCGTCGTTGATGCGACGGGCAAGCGCCCCGACCGGGCCATGGCCGCCGGCAGGGTGTTGACGCGTCAGCGGCGGCTGTGATCCACTTGGACCCAATCAGGAACATTGCGACAATGGAGTGCGCTGGGGGCAGCGCATGACCGCCTAACCGTCCCGGCCTCGGGACAAGGACAGGTGACTCATGTCTTTATCCCAACATCGCCGCGAGACTTTCATGGCCCGAAGCCGTGACGCCCGCCCGTGTCCGCCATTCCTGCCGCCCTCGTGCCCGACCGTCCCCGTTACCGGGTTCGACGGCGACCGGCCGTGCGCGCTTTCCCCGTGATCGATCCCCATCCATCTCGCCAGGACTTCCTATGAACGTGCCCAGCTTTTCCCGCTGCTTCGCCTGGACCGCGACACCGCGCTCTAACCGACTGGCCGCCGTCTGTGTGGTGGTAGCGTGCCTGTTCGCCAGCAGCGCCAGCGCCCAGGTGCTCACCCTCGACAACACCAACAATGCCACCAATATCGCGGGCTTCGCCAAGCAGTTGGCGCAGACCGTCCAGCAATATCAGGTCGAATTCCAGACGCTTCAGAACATGCTGGTAACCGCGCAGAGCCTCGGGACCACACCCCCGACCTTCACCAGTCAATTGCCGATGATTAACGACACGTCGCAACTCATTTCGGCCAAATGCCCCGGTGCGACGGGAACCAGCGCCGTCACCGACATCATGAACACCATTACGACGAGCCTTGCGCCAAGTTCGTATATCGTCACGGCACAGCAGCAAATCTGCGCGCAGATCGTGCAATTGCAGGTCAAGGAATATAACGCGACGGCGACGCTCTACAACAAGATGCCCCAATACGGAACGAGCATCCAGCAACTCACGCAGTTGGCCAATTCGATCAACAGCATGGGCAGTTCGAGTGCTGTCCAGACGCAGGCGCAGTCTTATTCGTCTCAATTGAGTACGGACGTCAGCGGGTGGCAGACCGAACTGCAATCCGACGATGCCATGATCCAGTCGCTTCAGCAGCAACAATCCATCCTCGCCCGCGTCGCCCTGCACGGCAGCAATACGATCCTCGGTAACGTGGTGCAGGCCACAGCGTTGGAAGCCGCCTTCAAGGCAAACTGAAAGGTACGCATCGCGAAATAATCGCGCGCCCGCATGACTTAAGGATATTTCATGAACGCAGAAGCAGGGATCGGCGGCATTCTCGGCGGCGGCTTGCCCGTTACGCCACTCGCCCAGGCGAACGTCAGCGACTTTCTCTATTTCCGGCTGGTCTATAACTTTCTCACCGATCAGATAAACCAGTTCGGCCTCTCGCTGATGGACAATTTCATGCACTGGGTGGCCGGCATGGCGCTGGTGCTGGTCACCATCTGGATAATGATCCAGGGCTTCCGCATCCTCACCGGGCAGTCCCACGCGAACCTCATGGAGTTCGTGATGAACGGTGCGCGGATCACGCTCATCATCACCGCCGCCACGACGATGAGTGTTTTCAACACCAACATCTACAGCTTCATGACGCAGAGCCTTCCGGCGGAGGTGAATGGCCTGTTCACCGGCAACGATACATCGCCGGCCGAGACGATCGACAGCAATCTCGCCTGGACGCAATTGGCGATGGCCGCCATCGACACGGTGCAGACCGCGCCGGACGATCAGCAGAGCATCGGCGAAAAGAGCCGCGCGCAAATGCTCGCCACCTTCGGCACGGCCAGCCCGCCGATGGCGGCGGGCTCGATGCTGCTCCTGTACCAGTTCGCGCTGGCGCTGTTCATCGGCATGGGGCCGCTGTTCATCATGTGCCTGATCTTCGACCGGACACGCTCCCTGTTCGACAAATGGCTGCAATATGGCGTGGGCGTCATTTTCTCGATGGCGCTCCTGTCGTTCATCAGTTCGCTGGTGCTCAATCTGATGCTGCGCGTTGCGGCGGCCTACTGGACGGCCTCCACGATCAACACGCTGACGAACCAGGGCACGGAGGGGTTCACCAGTCAGTCGATGGAGCAAGGCGGCATCGGCCTGATGATGACCGTCCTCATCATCTCGGTCCCGCCTATCGCCGCCAACTTCTTCGCTGGCACGCTGGGCAGCTTCATGTCCTATTCGGTGTTCGGTGGCGCTGGTGCTCGCGCGGGGGCCATGCGCTCGCAGGGGGTAGATCCGAGCGCGAGTTATGGCGGCAGTTCGACACCGAGATCTGACACCGGTCAAACGGATGGAATGTCACAGCATTCACGCGGGAACAGTGTGTTGCCGGGCCTTGATCCTCGTATCACCGGGAGTGGCCGATCTAGCGGCGCGGCCCCAACACCTCCCCCCGGCACCTACGGTCTGGCGGATAAGGAGCGAGACGATCATTGAAGCCCGTTTATCGACGGATGTGCACCTTAAACAGACGAATGTGCGCTGCTCTTTGGAGTAGCGTGGTGCCCCGCCTTCGCGCGGTTCCGGCCGTCGCATCCGGCGGCAGAGATTCACGGCGCACGCCGAATTGCAAACGATTTGAAGGAGCGCAGATCGTGCGAACAAGACAATGGCTCAAGCTGTGCGTTTGCACATTTGGCCTGTTGGGAGCGGCTACCGCAGCGCATGCGGAAGGCGGATGTCCACCGGGGCAGTATCCCGCCAACGGCCAAGGCTGGCAGGCTTGCTATCCTATTCCGGGGTATGACCAAGGACAGTCGCAGCAAAACCAGGCACCGCCCCGTTGGCTAGATATGTGGGGGGCGGTCGCGACTTACATTCCAAGCAATGGAACGGAAGCCGTAGGCACAGCAATTAACTTGCCAACGCGAAAGCAAGCAGAAGATGCCGCGTTACAAGACTGTCATGCAAAAGGAGGAGTCAATTGTAAGATTGAACTCTCATATTCTAATCAATGCGCCGCAATGGTTGTTGGTCGCAGCGGTCAAAATGTCAATCCGGGTGCGACAATTAACGACGCAGCGCAGAGGGGAATAGCGGTCTGTCGCAACTCCGGTGACACCGGATGCCAAGTTTATTATTCGGCATGCAGCTTGCCGAGGCGCATTCAGTGATGCTGGCCGTCAATGCGCGGAAATGGTTCAAGCTGTGCGCCTTCATGTTCGGTCTATTGGAGGCGGCTACGGCAGCTCACGCCGAAGGTGGATGCCCGCCAGGCCAATATCCGGCGAACGGCCAGGGTTGGCAGGCTTGCTATCCCATCCCGGGCTACAACGACGGCGGCGCGCAATCCGCACCGTCGCAGCCACGAGGACCGATCTGGAGTGACAGATGGGGCGCGATTTCGTCGGCGCTCACGCCGAAAGGCATTGTCACTGGCGTCACGAACATGCCGACACAAGCTCAGGCTCAACAGGGTGCACTTGCAGACTGTCGTGCCAAGGGCGGCACCGATTGCAAGATTGAGTCGACCTACTCAGATCAATGTGCTGCCTTAGTTGCCGGTCATCCGGGCTACTCGGTTATGGGCGGCCCCACACAGACCGGAGCAATCGACAACGCGATGAACGATTGCACAAAGGCTGGTTTCACCAATTGCCACGCAGTTTATGCGGCATGTAGCCCACCAGCACGACTGAACTAATACAGGCAGCGTTTCTACAGGATTGACGCGCTGATCTTGCGCGCCTGTCCCTTTCACAACTCGCCCGCTCAAGGAGAAAGGAGATGGAGCGCAGCGACCCACGAGACGTAGCCGCTTTCCTGGCGGCGGTAGACGAAAACGGCACCGTCGATCCGGTGCTCTTCGAGGCGCAGCGCCTCATCCTGCACAACCGGCATGGCGGCGGCATCGACAATGACGCGCTCATGCGCGCGGTCCATGCATCCCCGCTCTATGCGACCGGCGAGCGCGATCATCTGATCCGCGCGATCAACGACAGTCTCGACACGCCCGAAGCACAGCGCGGCTTCCAGAAGGCCATGGGCGGGAGCTATGCGTGGAGCGTCGCCAAGCATGGCGCGTCGGAGGCGTTGAGCTGGGCCGAGACGAAGGCCCAGGCTGCCGATCACAGCATCAGCGGCGCCCTGGCCGCGAGCCAGCGCGACGCGCGGGCAACGCTCAACGACCCCAACGCCAGTTGGGCGCAGCGCCTGGAAGCGCGGGCGACTTCGGAAGTCGTTGGGCTGGCGCAGCGGGACTATGGGCAGGCGAAGGGCGCGGCGTCGGACGCCGCCGGCATGGTGTTCGGCGTCGTGGACGCGGCCAAGCTCGGCTATCGGCTCAGCACCGATCCCGCTTTCCGCGACGGCGTGTTGCAGGTGGTGCGGAACTACGCGGCCGAAACCGCGAACGACCCGAGCAGGCCCGTCAGTGACGCATGGCGCGCCGCCAAGGGCGCCTATGACACCTGGAATGCGGGCTATGAGAAGGCCAAGGCGGAGGGGCGCGGCGAGGAATATGTCGGCAAGGCCCAGGGCGCCGCCGCCGTCGAAATCCTGTCCGCCGTCATCCCGGCGACCAAGGCGGGCAAGGTCGGCGAGGCGCTGGAACTGCTGGACCATGCGCCGATCCGCAGCATGGACGAGGCGGCGAGCGTTCTGGAAAAGACCGCCGCGCTCGAACGCGAGGGCGGCGCGGCGGCGAAATCGGCCGAAGCGGTCAATCGCTCGGCCATCGCCAGCGCTCGCCACGAGGGCAAGCTTGCCGAGTTCATCGAGGCGGCCAAAAAGACCGACACCGTGAACGGCCTGTTGCGGTCGGGCGTGTTCTCGCCCGATGACCTCAAGGAAATCGCCAAGATCGACGCCAAGGTTTTCAAGGAGGCGGAGCCGGTCGCGCATGCCGGGGCCGTCGCCGGCAAGGTCAAGGACGGCGTGACCTTCGAGGAGGCGATCAACGCCAGCACCAAGGGTATCGACCTGACCAAGCTCACGTCAAAGCAGGTCGGCGATATCGGCGAGGCGTGGCACACCTACGAGATGGCGAAGGACGGCTATACCGACATCATCGCGATCAAGAACAAGTCGGGGCACGGTATCGATTTCGTGGGTCGCAACCCCAAGACCAACAAGCTCGAATTCCACGAGGTCAAGACCTCGCGCGTGGGTGATGCCGCCACGCAGAAAGGCGACCCCGACGAGTTCGTCCGAGATCGGCTGAGGCTTGCAGCAAATGCACGAGGCATTTGGGCTGAGCGCAACATGTATCCCGGCCTCAAGGAAATCGCGGAAAAAATCCGGGATGAAATCGGCCGGGGCGAGATCGAGGCCAAATGGGTGCGCATCCATATCGAGCGCACGCCGGAGGGAACGCTCAAAATCCAGCGCGCCGAGTCGAAGCTCGAACCCTGGCTGAAAGAGGGGGCGGCGCCCAAGCATGCCGCGCTTGAAGTCCCCGCCACCATCGCCGATGCGAAGCCCTTCACCATGCCCAAAGATATGCGCATTCCCGATCACCCCGCCCATGACATGTATCGCACCGCGCTGTCGGAAGTGCGCGTTATGGAAGCCGCACAGGGCATTCCGGCAGGGCCGCATAGCGAGAAGCTCGCGGCGGGGCTGACCGTCGCCGCCGAATATGCCAATGCGGGCATCGACCGCGTGGAGCTTCACGGCCGGCAGGCTGTCGCCCATAGCGGCGGTTCGTCCGTCGCGCTCGCTACGGACTTCGCGCTCAGCCGCAGCGTGGAGCAGCATTCGGAGGAATGGCGGATGGCGCGCTCGCTGCACTATGCCGACGCCCCTGCCGCGGAGCGCTCGCCCGAGCAGGCGCGGCTGCTCGGCGCGCTGTCTCCCCGGGATCAGGCGATGTACGCAAAAATCAGGGAGAGTCTGCCGGCGCAGTTCGGGGACGATATGGTGGCGCATGCCTCGCTGGCAGCACGCCGCGCCGGCATTGAGACCCCCGAGCAGATGCGGGCGGTCACGATCCGGGGCGACCATCTGTTCATCGTCGGCACGCAGACCGGCATCAGCCAGTCGGTGAACCTGTCGCAACCCGCGCCGCCGCTGCGCGAAACCGTCTACGAAGCCTATGCGCTCGACCGCCAGCAGACCCAGCAGCAGGCGGCCCAGCAGCAGATGATAGCGAGCAACACGAACGCCCCGGCGATGCGGGCCATGTGAGAGTTATGACCCGAACCGATCCGAATAAGCCTGTATGGTCGCCCACGCTGAAATCCGCCTTCAAAAGCTGCCAGCGGTGGATGGAGAGCACGGGACTGACGGAATTCGAGACGAAAGAGAGCGGACTCAAGGAGGCGCTTTCGCGCGAGCCGCCGCCTGTTTCGATCATCAACAACCGCCTCTCTAATTTGGGTAACGCCTACAGCGTGAAGTCCTGCCAATTGAGCGCAGCGAACGATATGGATGCGCTGCCGCAGGCGTTGCGCTGGTCGGTGGACTTCTACGCGCTGGAGTTTCGCGGATGCGCTGGAATCGATCTACAGGCGGCAACGAATGTAGTTCCGCTCCCATTCTCGAACAGCCTGCGGGTTGCGGCAAAAGTGATGCTCTCGCAGTGGCGGGATGCCGAAATCTGCACCCGCTTGCTGTTTGAGGTGGCGCACAAGGCGTTTGTAGTGAAGCCCGTCGAATGGCTGAAAGACGGTTGGGGCAAGGGCACCAGCGATGCCTTTCTGATCGCCTTGCTGTCGGAGGCATTCGCGATCCCGGCGTATTACAAGCCGGTCAATCCGCTGATTTCCGAATATCAGGCGTTGCTCGATGTGTGGCGCACGATGGACGAGGCGCGCTTTCAGGCCGCAATGCAGGATGCCATTACCTTTCATATCAGCCGCAGCAGGAATTCGACCCAGCGTGAGAGTTACGAATTCGAACACGAATTCTACCGTGTCTATCCGGCCGAGTTGCTGGCGGTGCAGGCGTTGCGCCGCCGCGACGGCCTGCCCGAGTTCAGCGCCGGTCATGTGCTGGTCGATACGCCGTGGTCGATCATCCGCGACCTGCCGGAGGTCGAACCTTCGCCGCTGGCGGTGCAGGCCGAGGCGGTCATGAAGCGCGCGTTTCCCAATTTCCGCTAACGCGCCGCGCGCTTTCCGGTGGCCTCGAACGGACGACTGCATGCTTCCAATTCACGCAGCGAACATCGGCAAGCGGCGGTTCCCCGCCGAGCGACAAGCCCCGGCACTCCTGCGCGCCTTGCCTGCGGACGAACCGTACCTCGTGCTGTTCGGGTTACAATCGTTGTTGCGACACGATTATCTCAATTTCCCATAGGCGACGTCTTTATGACCCTTCGTTACGGCATTATCGTCGTGGTTCCAGCACTGCTGCTGGCCGCGTGCTCATCCTCCACGTCAGCGAGCAAATCCAATTTTTCCAAGGCGATTGACGCAGCACTCGCCAAGCGCTGCGTCACTGTTGATCCAGGTGGCATGTTGATGAGCGGGCACTCCTACCCGATCTCAGAGCAACTCGATCAGCCGGGCATTATGCAGAGCGCGGCCGATGCCAAGACCGCGAATGCGAAGAAATTCGCGCGGCTGGATGCTTTGGTCCAGGCCGGGCTGCTGAGCGAGCAGGATGCGAAGGTAAAGCCATTCTTTGGTGATGCGTTGGTCCCTGGCCGTATCTATTCGTTGACGGAGGCGGGCAAAAAGAGCCTCCAAGACCCCAATGGCACATCGTTTTGCGCGGCCCACTATCAAGTGGATGACGTTGTTGACTACACCGAGCCCGGCAACGCCATGGGCGTCACCATTTCTCAAGTCACTTATCTTTTTAGCCCAACCGACGTTGCAGCCTGGGCTAGCATGGATGCGGTGAAAGCGGCCTTCTCCGATCTCGCCGGGAAACTTCAGCCAAAGCAGCAAGCACGCGCCACTGTGGTGCTGAAGAATGACGGCTGGTCCGCCGACCTCAACCTGTGAGGCGAGTTATCGGCATTGCGTTGTCATCGAACGATGATGCCGTCCGCTCGGGAGAACGTCCCCGATGCCCTGTTTGGCAACGGGCCACCGCACCCCGGTGAGAGGCGCGACAGCGGGCCGGCACACCTGACAATCACGCCCGACCGCGCGGGCATTGCGAACCCTATGGCAAGGATCGACCCGAAAACCGTTGTTTGGTCCCCTTCGCTCCGGCAGACATTCCGGCGCGTCAAGGCGTGGATGGCGGGCGCCGGTCCCGCCGAATGCGAGCGCATCGAAGCGCGGTTGCATGGTGTGCTCAGGAAGCAGCCGACCGCTCTTTCGACCATCAATCTGTGCCTGTTCATTCTCGGCCATGACCACGGCATGCAAGCCTGCCGCTTCAGCGCCCAAGGCAATCGCAATGCGCTCGCGCGCGCCCTGCGCTGGTCGGTGGATTTCGCGGCGCTGGAGTTCCGCGCGCGTGCCGGCATCGATCTTCAACCGGCGCACGCCCTGCTCGTACTGCCGTTCCAGAACAGTATGCGGGTTGCGGGAAAGGTGATGCTCGCGCAGTGGCGCGACGCCGAAATCGCCGCGCGCCTGCTGATCGAGGTGGCGCACAAGGCGCTCACCGTAACGCCGCCCGCGTTGCTGAAAGACGGCTGGGGCAAGGGCACCAACGATGCCTTTCTGATCGCGCTGCTGTCGGAAGCGTTCGCGATCCCGACACACTATGAACCGCTCAATCCCCTGATCCCGGAATATCGGGTGCTGCTGGACGAGTGGCGAACCATTGATGCGGCGCGCTACCGCAGGGCGATGCAAGCGGCCATTACCTTCCATATCACCCGCAGCAAGGCGTCCACCGATCGGCAGAGTTACGAGTTCGATCATGATATGCACCGCGTCTACCCGGCCGAGCTGCTGGCCGTGCAGGCATTACGCCGCCGCGATGGCCTGCCCGAGTTCAGCACCGGGGATTTGCTGGTCGATACGCCCTGGTCGATCGTCCGCGACCTGCCGGAGGTCGCGCCATCGCCGCTCGCCGTGCAGGCCGAAGCTCTCATGAAGCGCGCGTTTCCCAACTTCCGTTAGGGCATGCGGCTGTCGCGTGTCGGGCGGCGCGGCGAGCAGGACGCGCGCGGCGGTCTTGCGACAAAAGCGGGTTCGGCGTGGGAAAAAATGACCCGGCCCGGATCGATCCCGACGCACCCGACAGGCTCCCGGCATGATGGTATGCCGCGCACGAAAGCGCAGGCTTGGCGTGTCGATCCTGCCGGCGTTTCGCTTCTCCTATGGCAGACGGATCACAACATGGCCGAACCGGATCGACGGCACGACGCGCATTCCCATGCAGATCGGTTGCGCCCGCCCTTACTCCCGCATGTCGCCGTCCTGCAACGGGCGCGCCGAGCATCGTGCGCTTCCTGCGCCATCGGACGGGCTTGGCGGGTGCCGTTCGGCCGCCGTCGCCGCGTTGCCGGGTTTCGTGTTCTGGCGTGGTGTGGCGAAGAAGGGGCGGGGGTGCGGGCAGGCTGGGGACGATGGCAGGATAAAGGGGCGCGAGGTGCGCGCTTGGTCGGTTGTGGTTTTTCAGGGGCTTAGGAGGCATTCTCGCGAGGTGCGCTCCTTGCCCGCACATCGCGACGATAGCGATTTGGCAGTGTTCGTAATGCTTTAGTGCGATGTGTGACGCAGATGCCTGTTTCGCGAGGATGGGTGTGATAGGGTTACATGTAATTCAGCGCATGAAGAACCGATCATGCCCGGAAACACCCCGCCCAAGTCCATCGTGCAAAAGGTCGCCGAGCATCGCAGCAGGCTCCGCGCGCAAGGCTTGCGGCCCATCCAGATTTGGGTGCCCGATGTGCGCGCGTCCTCGTTCCGGGAGCAGGCGCACCGCCAATCGCAGGCGGTAGCCGCCAGCGCCCACGCCCTGGACGATCAGGCATTCATCGATGCGGGCTCCGACTTCGACGGTGACGACGCATGAAGCGCGGCGAGGTGTGGACCGTCTCGGGCGGCAAGGACTCCGCCGACAAGCCCCGCCCTGCGGTCATCGTACAGGATGACAGTTTCGACGCGACCGCCTCCGTCACCATCTGCGCCGTAACCACCGACCCGACCGACGCGCCGCTGTTCCGCATCCCCGTCGAGCCGAGCGAGCAGAACGGCCTGCGCTCGCCCTGTCGCCTGATGGTGGACAAGATCACCAACGTCCCGAAGTCCCGGGCGGGGGATCGTGTCGGCCGGCTGGCGGACGGGGACATGGTGCGGCTCAACCAGGCCATGATGGTGTTCCTCGGGCTGGCCCTCTCGCCGAGACGGGGCCGGAAAGGGGAAGCGTCATGACGGCCTGCGCTTCTCATCCTTCCCGGTCGGAGCGGCTTCCGGCGTCCCGGTTCGCGCGGGCGTCGCAGCGTGGCGGGCTGTAGCGCGGACATGGGCTATTCGCTGAAGCGCTGATTTCGGCGATGATGCTCCGATGGGCAGACTGCAAAAACCAGGGCCGCCGACTGCATCCGAGCAGC
>JAYRJH010000519.1:0-1660 GCA_041906415.1 Sphingomonas sp.
GGCCTCACCTCCGGCTTCGGCAACGCGGTGTTCAACCAGGACGAGACCGTCACGATCGTGGTCGACAACGGCTATTCGGCCGCGACCGGCGGGCAGGACATTCTCTCTTCACGCGCACAGAACGACACGCGCGCGACCAACCATCCGATCGAGCGGGCGGCGCGCGGCATCGGCGTGAAATGGGCGCGCACGCTGCCGCGCACCTATGACGTGGCGCGGATGCGCGACACGCTGCGCGAGGCGCTGACCACGCCGGAAAAAGGCCCCAAGCTGATCGTCGCGCAATCCGAGTGCATGTTGAACAAGCAGCGCCGGATCAAGCCCCTGCTCGCCAGGGCGGCGAAGGAGGGCAAGCGCGTGGTGCGCGAGCGGTTCGGCGTCGATCCCGACACCTGCACCGGCGACCATGCCTGCATCCGCCTTTCCGGATGCCCGTCGCTGAGCATCCGGCCCAATCCCGATCCGCTGCGCCAGCACCCCGTCACGCATATCGACAATAGCTGCGTCGGCTGCGGCAATTGCGGCGAGGTCGCGCATGCCGCGATCCTCTGCCCCTCCTTCTACAAGGCCAGCATCGTCACCAACCCGACCGGCTGGGACCGTTTCAAGGCGCGGCTGCGCGGGGCGGTGATCGGCTGGCTGCAACGGCGGCAGGCGCGCAGCATTGCCGCGAGGGCTTTCTGATGGACCTTCCCTTTTCGCTCGACCGCGATCGCATCACCATCGCCATCCTCGCTCTCGGCGGCGAGGGCGGCGGCGTGCTGGCCGAATGGATTCAGGAGGTCGCCAGCCGTAACGGCTATATCACGCAGGGCACCTCCGTCCCCGGCGTGGCGCAGCGCACCGGATCGACCGTTTATTATATCGAGATGATCCGGCGCGGCGCGGGCGGCGCGAACCGCCCCGATCCGGTGCTGGCGATGATGCCGGTGCCGGGCGACGTGGATATCGTCATCGCCTCCGAACTGATGGAGGCGGGCCGTGCGATCCTGCGCGGCTTCGTCAGCGAGGACCGCACGACGCTGATCGGATCGACGCACCGCGTCTATGCCATTTCCGAGAAATCCGCGCTGGGCGACGGCACCGGGGCAGGCGCACGCATCCTCGACGCGGCGGAGCGCCGGTCGCACCGCTTCATCGGCTTTGACATGGCGGCGGCGGCCTCGGCTTCGGGCAGCGTCATCAGCTCGGTGATGTTCGGCGCGCTGGCGGCGAGCGAGACCCTGCCCTTCCCGCGCGACGCGTTCGAGGAAGCGATCCGCCACGGCGGCAAGGCGATCAAAAGCAACCTCAAGGGCTTCGGGCTGGGGTTCGATCGTGCGCGCGAGGGCGATCCGGCGGCATCCGCCCCGGCCGGCCCGCCCGCGCCGACCACCGAGGCGGGCCGCGCGCTGCTCGCGCGGATCGAGGCGGAGCTGCCCGAAGCGGCGCGCCCGATCGCGATCGAGGGCGTGCGGCGGCTGATGGACTATCAGGACCGCGCCTATGCCGAGCTTTACCTCTCGCGCCTCGCGCCGATCGCGGCGCTGGACGACGATGGACGCATGACGGGCGAGGCGGCGCGTTACCTCGCGCTTTGGATGGCCTATGAGGACACGATCCGCGTCGCCGACCTCAAGGTCCGCGCCACCCGCAGCGCGCGTGTCGCGACGGAGGTGCG
>JAYRJH010000520.1:0-1651 GCA_041906415.1 Sphingomonas sp.
GGTGCCGCGCGGCGCGAGCTGCTTGGCCAGGCCCTTGGTGAAAATCTCGATCGCGCCCTTGGAGGTGGCGTAATCGAGCATCTCGCCGCTGGGGTTGAAGCTGTTCACGCTGGCGGTGTTGATGATCGCCGACCCGGCGGGCATCCCTTCCACCGCGCGCTTGGACAGCCAGAACATCGCATAGAGATTGGTCTTCATCGTGCGATCGAACTGCTCGTGCGAGATATCCTCGATCGACGCGCGCGCCTGCTGGTATCCGGCGTTGATGACGAGCAGGTCGAGGCCGCCGAGCTTATCCCGCGCCTCGTCGATCAACCGTTCGCAAAAGACCTGATCGGTCACGTCGCCGGGCAGCTGCGCCAGCTCCAGCCCGTCGCGCGCCAGCACCCCGGCGAGATCGTCCGCGTCCGCCTGCTCGCGCGGGTGGTAGTTGATCGCGACGCGCGCGCCTTCCCGGGCGAAGGCGATCGCGGCGGCGCGGCCGATGCCGGAATCGCCGCCCGTCACCAGCGCATGGCGGCCGGCAAGGCGGCCCGTGCCGGTGTAGCTCGTCTCGCCGCAATCGGGCACCGGCTCCATCTCGCGCTGGAGGCCGGGCCATTCCTGCCGCTGTCCGGGGAAGTCGCCGCGATGGTATCTGTCGGTCGGGTCGATGAGTGGCTCGGCCATGGCGGCGGCTTCTCCCTTGCTGTGGCTGATATGGCGGGCGTCAGGCCGGCATATGATCTGCGCGCGCGTTGGCCGCGCTTTCGGCGAGGTCGCTCAGCTTCTCATCGGTCGCGCGCTCCTCTTCCAGCGTCGTTTCGAGAAGCTCGATCACCTGATCGTGGCCCATCTCCCGCGCCCAGGCGATCAGCGTGCCGTAGCGGGTGATCTCGTAATGCTCGACCGCCTGCGCGGAGGCGATCAGGGCGGCGTCGAGCACATCCTTGTCGGCGATGTCGCCGGCCACTTCGTTGGCTTCCTTGATGATGCCGTCGATCGCCGGGCAGTCGACCGCCTTCACCCGCTCGTCGAGAAGGGCGAACACTTCCTCCAGCCGGTCGACCTGCCTGTTCGTCTCCTCCAGATGCTGTTCGAATCCGGCGCGCAGGCTTTCGTCGGTGGCCTTCTCGATCATCTTCGGCAGCGCCTTGGTGATCTGGTTCTCGGCATAATAGATGTCCTGCAGCGTATGCAGGAACAGATCGTGCAGAGTCGCGATATCCTTGCTGAACAGCCCCACGTTTGCTCTCCTGTGGCTCGAATGAATGGGTGCGGGGCGAAGTCCCCGCTGGCATAGGTGGAGAACCCGTCGCGGCGGGATGGGCTGCATCGGGCGGCGGGCTTTGATGATAGCCTATGTTAGAAGCGGGCGTTTTTGTCGGCGGCCGTCATCCAGCCGGCCAGCGCGCCGTCCTCGAACCGTTCCGTCCGCGCGTCCATCCTCATGCCCATGATGGCGAGCGCCGCCGCGCCATGCGCCCGGTCGAGCGGGACGACGCCGTTTTCAGGCACCCACAGGGTGTAATCGCGCATGTGCGCATCGGATGCGGTGACGAGGATGCAGATCTCGGTGGCGATGCCGGTCAGGATCAGGCGGCGGACGCCCAGCTTCGGCAGCAGCACGGCGAGGTTGGTGGAATAGAAGCCGGAGAATTGCGGCTTTATC
>JAYRJH010000521.1:0-1643 GCA_041906415.1 Sphingomonas sp.
GGGTGCGTGCGCAGGCGATGCTGAGCAAGCTGCAGGCCGATTTCACCCACGCCGCGCGCGTCTCGATGCTGGGCGAGCTCACCGCGTCGATCGCGCACGAGGTCAATCAGCCACTGGCAGCGATCACCACCAACGGCGAGGCCGGGCTGCGCTGGCTGGGTCGGCCGGAACCGGATGTCGCGGAGGTGCGCGAGCTCATCAAACGCGTGGTGAACGATGCACGACGCGCCGCGGACATCATCGCGCGCATCCGTACGATGGCGACGCGTCAGCCGCCGGGCTACACGGCGCTTTCGGTCGACGATGTCGTGCGCGAGGCGCTGGCATTCCTGCGCCACGAAGCCCAAGCGCGCGGCGTGACGATCACACATCATCCGCTCGACGCCGGTCCACAGGTTCTCGCCGACCGCACGCAGCTGCAGCAGGTCGTCGTCAACCTCGCAGTCAATGCCATGCAGGCGATGGTGCAGAGCGAGGACCCTCGCGTGGTGATCCACACGGCGCTGGAAGGCAATCATGTCGCCTGTGCCGTCGAGGATAGCGGCCCGGGAATAGCCGCGGATCATTTCAACAGGCTGTTCGAGAGCTTCTTCACCACCAAGGACGGCGGCATGGGGATGGGCTTGCCGATCTGCCGTTCGATCATCGATGCGCACGGTGGGCGCATCAGCGCCGCCAACAGCATCAGGGGCGGGGCACGCTTCGCTTTCGCACTGCCCGCGATCGGCTGATCATACCAACGTCTTACCCGCGCACCTCCTCGTACAATGGTTGCCGCGGTGCGCCACCGGCATCCTGCTCACCATCGAAGCGATGGAGGGCGGAATGCCGAAGCGCCAATCAGCGATGGAAGTCCACGACGGCAGCCGCACTGCGCTGCTCTTCGTCGACCCCTACAACGACTTTCTGTCCGACAGCGGCAAGCTATGGCCGCGCGTCGCCGAAGTCGCACAAAGCGTAGGCCTGCACGACAACCTGAGGGCAATCGTCGCCGCGATGCGTGCGGCGCAGGTGCCGATCTTCATCGTGCCGCATCACCGCAGCGAGCCTGGCGACTTCCAGGGCTGGGACCACCCGACGCCCTATCAGTGCGGCAGCGCGGAACTCCAGGTCTTTGCCAAGGGTAGCTGGGGCGGCGAATGGCACCCCGACTTCGCGCCGCAAGATGGCGACGTCGTCGTCAAGGAGCACTGGGGAAGCAGTGGTTTCGCCAACACCGATCTCGACATGCTGCTCAAGCAGAAGCGTGTCAGCCGCGTGATCCTGATCGGCCTGATCGCCAACACCTGCATCGAGTCGACGGCGCGCTTTGCCGCCGAGCTCGGCTACCACGTCACACTGGTCCGTGACGCGACCGCCGCCTTCTCGCACGAGGCGATGCACGCCGCCCACAACATCAATGCGCCGAGCTTCGCCCATGCGGTCGTCACGACCCGCGAGCTGCTCGCTGCGCTGCCCGCCGCCTCATCCGCAGTTCAGACCCCGGCTCGGAGGCCGTCATGAACATCGCCAGACGCATCCAAGGTGCCATCGACGCCCCCAACCAGGTCGTCGAGGTCGGCGGCCGCACACTCGTCTATCGCGCGATCGGCGCCGGCAAGCCGCTCGTCCTGTGCACGCGCTTCCGTGGCACCCTCGACGAC
>JAYRJH010000522.1:0-1642 GCA_041906415.1 Sphingomonas sp.
CCGCTCAGGTCGCCGCCGAAGAGCAGCGCGCCGCCGAGTAGCTCGACGCGAAGCTGAAGATCGAGGAGCATTGGCTCCAGCGCGGCGTCACCGGGCGGCGGCGGCGCAATCAGGGACGGCTCGCAAAGCTCAAGGAAATGCGCGCCGAACGCGCCGCGATGATCGGCCAGCAAGGCACCGCCGCGCTGGCGATGGCGAACGACGATGCGCGCTCGAAGGTGGTGATCGACGCGGAGCATGTCACCAAATCCTTCGGCGAGCGGCCGATCATCCGCGACTTCACCTTCCGCGTGACACGCGGCGACCGGATCGGGCTGGTCGGGCGCAACGGCGCGGGCAAGTCCACCCTGCTCAGGCTGCTCACGGGCGAGCTTGCGCCGGACAGCGGCAGCGTGAAGCTGGCGAAGACGCTCGACGCGATCGTCATCGACCAGCAGCGCAGCCTGATGGCTCCCGACAAACGTGTCCGCGATGTGCTGGCCGACGGCGGGGACTGGATCGAGGTGCTGGGCGTGAAGAAGCATGTCCATGGCTATCTCAAGGAGTTCCTGTTCGATCCCTCGATCGCGGATGCGAAGGTGGGGTCGCTCTCGGGCGGCGAGCGTTCGCGCGTGCTGCTCGCACGGGAGTTCGCGCGGCCGTCGAACCTGCTGGTGCTGGACGAGCCGACCAACGACCTCGACCTGGAGACGCTCGACCTGCTTCAGGAGGTGATCGCGGATTATGACGGCACCGTGCTGATCGTCAGCCACGATCGCGACTTCCTCGATCGCACGGTGACGGTGACGCTGGGGCTGGACGGTTCCGGCCAGGTCGATGCGGTGGTCGGCGGCTATGAGGATTGGGAGCGCAAGCGGCAGCGCCGGGCGGAGCCGAGGAAGGCCGCCGCCCCGAAGGCCGAAGCGCCCGCCCCGCCGAAGCCGGCGGCGCGGACGAAGCTCAGCTACAAGGACCAGCGCGATTACGACCAGTTGCCCGCGCGGATCGAGGCGCTCGACGCGCAGATCGCCGCGGACGAGGCGGCGCTGGCCGATCCCGATCTCTACGCCCGCGATCCGGCCGCGTTCGATCGGCTGACGAAGAAGATCGACGCGGCGCGGGACGAAAAGGATGCGGCCGAGATGCGCTGGCTGGAACTGGCCGAGCAGGTGGAGGCGCTGGGCTGACCTTTCGCCCTCATCCGCTCGCCCCGAGCCTGTCGAAGGGCTGCGCTAGACGCGTATCGCTTCGGCAAGCCCGGCGCGAACGGGCGTGGGGACCAGCCCCAGCCGATCGCGCGCCATCCAGCGCCAGATAAGCAGGATCGAGACGACCAGCAGCCCAGCCGCCAGCCCGATCCAGATGCCGACGCCCGCCAGCGGCGTGCGGAATCCCAGCGCGATCGCGATGCCGAATCCGACCACCCAATAGCCGAACAGCGCCACGATCATCGGCACGCGCGTATCCTGAAGCCCGCGCAGGATGCCCGCCGCCACGGCCTGCGCGCCGTCGACGAGCTGGAACACCGCCGCCACCGCCAGATAGCTCACCGCCAGCCCCACCACCGTCGCATTGGCGGGGTCGCTCACGTCGAGATAGGCGCTGACGAACAGCCGCGGCCATATCCACATGGCGATCGCGCTCACCGCCATGGAGGCTACCC
>JAYRJH010000523.1:0-1634 GCA_041906415.1 Sphingomonas sp.
ACGATCGAATATGACGGCCGCCCCTTCATGGGCGGGCAGCGGCAGTCGCACGGCCCCAGCGTGCAGCAGGCGCTGGAGGAGGCCGCCTTCGCCGTCACCGGCGAGGAAGTCGCGATCCAGGCCGCCGGACGCACGGACGCGGGCGTTCACGCCACCGCGATGCGCGCGCATCTCGATATCGCAAGGCCCATCACACCCTTCCGCCTGATGGAGGCGCTCAACGCCCGCGTCCGCCCCGCGCCCATCGCAGTGCTGGCGGCGGAGGCTGTGCCGGACGACTGGCACGCGCGCTTTTCCTGCGTCGGGCGGCATTATCGCTATTCGATCATCCAGCGCCGGGCGCAGCTCACGTTCGAGCGGGGCCTCGCGTGGCGCGTCACCATCCCGCTCGACGTGGAGGCGATGCGCGAGGGCGCGGCGCGGCTGGTGGGGCGGCACGATTTCACCACCTTCCGCTCGGCCCATTGCCAGGCGAACAGCCCCTTGCGCACGCTCGACCGGTTCGACGTGAAGGCGCAAGGCTCACGGATCGACGTCTATGCCTCCGCGCGGTCCTTCCTGCATCATCAGGTGCGCTCGATGGTCGGCTGCCTCGCGCTGGTCGGCCAGGGCAAATGGTCGCCCGACGATGTGACCGGGGCGCTGGAAGCGCGCGACCGCGCGGCGCTCGGCTATAATGCGCCGCCGGACGGGCTGTATTTCATCGGGGCGGACTATCCGGCCGGGTGAAGCGCGCCGCCAGCTCGACATGGGTGGACCAGCGGAACTGCCCGACCGGCTGCACCCATTCGAGGACATAGCCGCCCTCGCACAGCATCTTCGCATCGCGCGCGAAGCTGCTGGGATTGCATGAGACATAGCCGACCAGCGGCACCTTGCTCTCCGCCAGCGCCTGCGCCTGTTCCCTTGCCCCCGCGCGCGGCGGATCGAGCACCACGGCGGCGAACCGGTCCAGCTCCGCCGGGGCGACCGGGCGGCGATAGAGGTCGCGATGCTCGGTGAACACCTGCCGCCCGGCCCGCGCCGCGCCCGCCTTCAGAGACAGGATCGCATCGCGCGCACCCTCCGCCGCATAGACCTTCGCCGGCAGCGCCAGCGCGAAGGTGCCGAGGCCGGCGAACAGATCGGCCACCGCCGGCGCGCCCTTCACCGCCTCCCGCATCGCGGCGACCAGAGCCGCTTCCCCCTCTCGCGTCGCCTGCAGGAAGGCGGCGGGCGGCAGCGGCACGGGGACGCCGCCCAGCGTGATCGTCGCCGCCACCGGCTCCCAGCGGACCTCCGGGCCATAGCCGTCATCGAACGCCAGCCGCGCCAGCGCGTGCCGCTCCGCAAAGGCGGTGATGGCCTCCGCCGCCTCCAGCCCCTGCGGGATCGCGCCGGAGATCAGCACGTCCGCGCCCTGATCGGCGAGCGCCAGATGCACGTCGAGCCGCTTCTTCACGCGCAGCCGTCCCAGCAGCCGCTTCAATGGCGCGACGAGCGCGAACAATTCCGGCGCGAGGACATGACATTCCGCCAGATCAACGATCGCATGGCTTTTCTCGCCGGTGAAGCCGATCCTGCCGGACGGCTCCCAATGCAGGGTCGCGCGTCGCCGGGTGCGCGGCGGGGAGAGCGCCGGCGGGCGAATCTCC
>JAYRJH010000048.1:0-11524 GCA_041906415.1 Sphingomonas sp.
GTCCTGCGGCCATTCCAGGAATTACGATGAACCTCCGCAATATCGCCATCATCGCGCACGTCGATCATGGCAAGACCACTCTTGTGGACCAGCTTTTCCGCCAGTCCGGCACGTTCCGCGACAACCAGCGCGTCGAGGAGCGCGCGATGGACTCGAACGACCTGGAAAAGGAGCGCGGGATCACCATCCTCGCCAAGCCCACCTCGATCGAATGGGAAGGCACGCGGATCAACATCGTCGACACCCCCGGCCACGCCGATTTCGGCGGCGAGGTGGAGCGCATCCTCTCGATGGTCGACGGCGTGATCCTGCTGGTGGACGCGGCCGAGGGCGCGATGCCGCAGACCAAGTTCGTCACCGGCAAGGCGCTGGCGCTGGGCCTGCGCCCGATCGTGGTGGTCAACAAGATCGATCGTTCCGACGCGCGCGCGCAGGAGGTGCTGGACGAGGTGTTCGACCTGTTCGTGACGCTGGACGCGAATGACGAGCAGCTCGATTTCCCCGTGCTCTTCGCCTCCGGCCGCAACGGCTATGCCGGCAATTCGCCCGACGTGCGCGAAGGCTCGCTGGAGCCGCTGTTCCGCAAGATCGTCGATCATGTCCCTCCCCCCGCGCTGGACGAGGACGCGCCCTTCACCTTCCTGGTGACGCTGCTCGATCGTGACAATTTCCTCGGCCGCATCCTCACCGGCCGCGTCCAGTCGGGCGTGGTGAGGGTGAACCAGCCGATCCATGCGCTCGACGAGGCGGGCAATGTGATCGAGACGGGCCGCGCGTCGAAGCTGATGAGCTTCCGCGGCCTCGATCGCGTGCCGGTGGATGAGGCGCGCGCGGGCGACATCATCTCCCTCGCCGGCCTGACGGTCGCGACGGTCGCGAACACGATCGCGGACACGGTGGTCGAGACGCCGATCCAGGCGCAGCCGATCGATCCGCCGACGCTCTCCATGCGCTTCGCGGTGAACGATTCGCCGATGGCCGGGCGCGAGGGCAGCAAGGTGACGAGCCGCATGATCCGCGACCGCCTGTTCCGCGAGGCGGAATCGAACGTCGCGATCAAGATCACCGAGGCGGCGGACAAGGATTCGTTCGAGGTCGCCGGGCGCGGCGAGCTTCAGCTCGGCGTGCTGATCGAGACGATGCGCCGCGAGGGCTTCGAGCTGGGCATCAGCCGCCCCCGCGTGCTGTTCCGCGACGGCGAGAACGGCCGCGAGGAACCGTATGAGACGGTCGTGATCGACGTGGACGAGGAATTCTCCGGCACGGTCGTCGACAAGATGAACCAGCGCAAGGCGGAGATGACGGACATGCGCCCCTCCGGCGGCGGCAAGACCCGCATCACCTTCTCCGCGCCGTCACGCGGCCTGATCGGCTATCACGGCGAGTTCCTGTCCGACACGCGCGGGACGGGTATCATGAACCGGCTGTTCGAGAAATACGGCCCCTACAAGGGTCAGATCGACGGCCGGAAGAACGGCGTGCTGATCTCCAACGGCTCGGGCGAGGCGAACGCCTACGCGCTCGGCAGCCTGGAGGAGCGCGGCATCCTGATGGTCGCGCCGGGCGATCCGCTCTACGAAGGCATGATTATCGGCGAGAACGCCAAGACGGACGACCTCGAGGTCAATCCGATGAAGGCGAAGCAGCTCACCAACTTCCGCGCCTCGGGCGGCAAGGATGATGCGATCCGCCTGACCCCGCCGAAGAAGATGACGCTGGAACAGGCCATCGCCTATATCGATGACGACGAGATGGTGGAGGTGACGCCCAAGTCGATCCGCCTGCGCAAGCGCCACCTCGACCCGCACGAGCGCAAGCGCGCGGCGCGTTCGAAGGAAGCGGCCTGATCCTTTCTCTCTCCTGAAAGGAGGGAGCCTGAGGCAAGGAAAAGGGCGGGGTGGCCGATGCCATCCCGCCCTTTTCCTTGCCCGGTGTCGGCCGGGGCGGATCGCGCCGCCCCGGTTCCCGATCAGTTGAACTTGCCGGAGATCGAAACGCCGATGACGCGCGGTTCATTGAACACGGCGGCCATGTAATTCTCGATCACGCCCTTCAGGTTCTTCTCGTTGGTGAGGTTCCGCACGAAGCCGGCGATCTCATACTTCCGGTCCGGGGTGGTGTAGCCCACCTTCACGCCCAGCTCGAGGTTGCCGTCCGAGTAGAACTCCTTCGTGCGATAGAGCACGAAGTTGGTGTAACCCTGCACGTTCACATCGGTGTTGACGAAGAAGTTGCCGCCATTGCCCAGCGGAATGTCGTAACGCACCGCCGCATCGATGTTGAACTTCGGCGCGTTGGGCAGCGGATTGCCGTTGACCGAGACGAAATAGGCCGTGCTGCCGAAGATCTGCTTGGTGAAGGCGATCGGGTTCAGCACGGTGCAGGTCATCACCCCGTTCAGGCTGCACACCTGCGCATAAGCGTTGGGATCCTTGATCTTGGAGTGCAGCGCGCTGCCGCCAAGCGTGAAGGTGATGTTGCGGATCGGCCGCCACTCGGCTTCCGCCTCGAAGCCGTAGGCGTTGGCGTGATCGGCGTTGAACAGCACGCCGTTGCCATCCGAATCGTTGCCGTTGAGCTGGATGTTCTTCACCGTATAGGTGAAGGCCGTGGCGTTCAGGCGCAGGTTGGACGTCGGCTGCGACTTGAATCCCACCTCATACGACATGATCGTTTCCGAATCCGCCGTGGTGAAGGCCGAGCCGAACACCGCCGAGCGACCCTGGATGGTCGGGCCGCGGAAGCCCCGCGCGATGCGGGCGTAGAGGTTCAGATCCGGGTTCACCGCATAGAGCGCGGACACGTCCCAGCTCGGTTCCTTGCCGCTCAGCTTCACGTCGCGCGGTGCGTTGGCCGGGAAGTTGGTGGTGGTGCCGGCGGCGTTCATCGCGGCCTGCAGGAGCGTGGTGCGCTTGTCGTCCTCGGTGTAGCGCGCGCCGCCGGTGAGGGTGAGCTTGCCGATGGTGTAGCTCGCCTGGCCGAACACCGCCCAGGAGGTGTTCACGTCATGCAGGCGCACCCAGTTGTTGGGGTTGTAGCCCGGCGCGGTCGTCTCGAGGAAATAGCCGCGCTGGTAGAAGTCCGTAATGTCGCGGCTGTCGAAATAGAAGCCGCCGAACTGCCACTTGAACGCGCCGCCGCTGTTGGAGGCGAGGCGCAGCTCCTGCGTCCACTGGTCCAGCCCGCGAAGATAGCCCTCGCTCTGGCCATAGCCGTTGGGCTGGCCGAGATAGGGGAAGTTCACCGCCGCGCCGCCGTCGGTGTCGCCACGGCTGTAGCCCGAGGAATGTTCGTAGGCGGTGATCGAGGTCAGCGTCGCGCCGCCGAAATTCCACGCCGCGCGCAGCGATGCGCCCTGCGTGTTATAGGCCTGCACATTATTGTCCGCCTCGTCATAGGCGACGATGTCGCGCGGCTCGGTCTGCACGTTGTTCGAGCCCTTGTGCAGCGCCCCGCGATGGAAGATCGTCGAGGTGCCGTCATAGTCGCGGACGTGGCCGGACAGGTCGATCGAGAAATTCTCGCTCGGCGTGAACAGCAGCTGGAGGCGCGCGTTGCGGTCGTTGAAGCCGCCCATCACGTCCTTGCCGCCCTTCGTGCCGTCGAAGCTGGGGCCGGTGTAATTGTTGCTGACCCAATTGTCGCGATGCTGCCACAGGCCGGAAACGCGGAACGCCAGCTTGTCGGCGACGATCGGGCCGCCGAGGCCGAGATCGGCCGACACCGTGTTGTAGCTGCCCCACGAGGCGGTGCCGCGGCCTTCCCAGTCCATCGTCGGCTTGTTCGTGTCGAACTTGATGATGCCGGCTGTGGTGTTGCGGCCGAACAGCGAGCCTTGCGGGCCGCGCAGCACTTCCACCTGCGCCACGTCGTAGACGGGGTTCGACTTCAGCACGACATGTTCGAGCACGACGTCGTCCTGGATGATCGACACCGGCTGCGACGCGCCGAGATAGAAGTCCACGTTGCCGAGGCCGCGAATGTAGAAGCGCGGGAAGATGCGGCCCGTGGTCGTCTCGACATAAAGGCTGGGCACACGGCCGGAGAGCGCGAGGATGTCCTCGCCCGCCGCCTGGAAGTTGCGCAGATCCGCCCCGTTCACGGCCGCGACCGATACCGGCACGCGCTGGAGGTTCTCGCTGCGGCGCTCGGCGGTGACGACGACATCGCCGAGCCCGGCGCTGTCATCGGCTGCGGCTGCGGCGGGAGCGGTTTCTGCCACGGTCTGGGCATGGGCGGCGCTCGCGGAAATGGCGAGGCCGGCGGCCACACCCGCGAGCAGCGCGGGGCGGAAGCGTTGGAACGACACGATGTTTACCCTTTTTCTGAACTTGTCTCAGGCGGAAGGGAAATTCAGCCGCGACGCGCGATCGCTCGCACGCTCCCGATTCGGGCCGGTGTCCCGTCCGCCGGAACCGGCGCCTAGGCGCACTTTGTGTCCGAAAGATGAAACAATCGGTCGCGCGGTCAGCCCGCCGCGAGCGCCTTGATCGCCTTCCATTCCTCCGGCCCGACCGGGGAGACGGACAGGCGGGACTGGCGCAGCATCGGCAGACCGGCCAGCGCCGGCTCCGCCTTCATCGCCGCAAGCGTGACCGGGGCGGGAAGGGACGCGACCGGCCGGATCGCCACCGACACCCAGTTGCCTTCGTCCCCGTCCTTGCGCGCCGCGCGGGTGATCTCCGCAATGCCGACGGCGGCTTTCTCCTTGCCGCTATGATAGATCAACGCGCGATCGCCCGGCCGCATCGCGCGCAGGTGCGCGGCGGCGGCGTTGTTGCGCACGCCATCCCATTCGGTGCCGCCGTCGCGCGCCAGATCGGCCCACGAATAGCTTTCGGGTTCCGTCTTCAATAGCCAGCAAGCCATGATCGCATCCTAAACCGGCGGTGAACGCCATATTCCAGCCTCATTCAGCCCGACTCGTCTAGAGCCGATGTCAGATCATGCTTATGATCGCGATTGTCTGGAGGTTCGAGATGAATGGCTTTCTGAAAAAGGCGGGCCTCGGCGCGGCGCTGGCCGCGACCGCGCTGGTTGCGGCGGCGCCGGCCGATGCGCGCGGCTGGGGCGGATATCGCGGTTACGGCCATCGCGGCGGCGACGCCGGCGCGGCGGCGCTGGTGGGCGGGATCGTCGGCCTGGGCGTCGGCGCGGCGATCGCGTCGAGCAGCCGCCCCGCTTATTACGGCTACGGCGGCTATTACGCCCCGCCGCCCCCGCCCCCGCCGCCGGTTTATTATTACGAGCGGCCCTATTATCATTACCCGCGTTGCTGGACGAGCTGGCGCTGGGATCCCTATTGGGGCCGCGACGTGCCGATGCGGGTCTGCCGCTGAAACGAGGTCACGCAGGAACGGCGCGGGATTTTTCCCGCGCCGTTTTTGCATTGGTTCGCGAGCGATGATCCGCTAAGCGCGCCGCCCATGAGCGATACACCTCCCGACCACCTCTCGATCGATCCCCGCAGCCCCCATTTCGACCGCGACGCGCTGGAGCGCGGGGTCGGCATCCGCTTCAAGGGCGTGGAGCGCAAGGACGTAGAGGAATATTCCGTCAGCGAAGGCTGGATTCGTGTCGCGCTCGGCAAGAAGGTCGATCGGCATGGCCGCCCGCTGACGATCAGGCTCTCCGGCCCGGTCGAGGCCTGGTTCGAGCGGCCCGCCGAAGGCGAGGACGAAGCGGAAGCCTAGACCGCGATCCCGATCGTGTTGGCGGCGGCATAGCCGGCGGAATTGCTGCCGGTGACGGATGCCGTCATCTGCGCGATCTGCGCGGAGCTATTGTCCCCGAACACATTGTCGCTGGCGATGGAGATCCGTGCCAGGTTGGTCGCGCCGGCCGGATAGGTCGCGGTGTCGGCATAAACGGTGTCGCACACCGCCCGCGGCATCGCGATCTGCGAGATCAGCGCCGCGTTGCGCCCGCCGGTCGCGGCCGAGAGGCTCGGATTCGAGAAGATGGTCCATTGCGCTTCCGCGGGAGGCCGGGGCATCCGGCATCCTGCAAGGAAGCTGTAATCTTCCAGCCGCAGCGCGATATTTCACGATCGTTGCGGCGCTGTCGCAATGTTTCGGAGGTCAGGCGTCCTCCAATGCCTCGCTCGCCTCCATCCAGCGGGCTTCAGCCGTCTCGATCCGGTCCGAGAGCTCGGCGCGTCGCTTCATCAGCTCGGTCATCGTCAAATTGGACAACGCCGGGTCCGCGCCCTTGGGGTCGAACATCGCGTGATCGATGGCGGAGCGCTGGGCGGAGAGACTGGCGATCTCGGCCTCGGCATCCTTGGCGGCCTTGCGCCACACCTTCGCCGCCTCGCGCCTTTCGGCGGCGGCGCGGCGTTCGTCCTTGCGGTTGGCCTTCGCGCCCTCCGCCTTCGGCTCTTTCGCCAGCACCAGCGCGACATAATCGTCGAGGCTGCCGTCGAACTCGCGCGCGGTGCCGCCGTCGACCAGCACCAGCCGGTCGGCGGTAAGCTCCACCATATGCCGGTCGTGGCTGACGATCAGCACCGCGCCCTTGTAGCCCGCCAGCGCCTGCACCAGCGCCTCGCGCGCGTCGACGTCGAGGTGGTTGGTCGGCTCGTCGAGGATGAGCAGGTGCGGCGCGTCGCGCGTGATGAGCGCCAGCGCGAGCCGCGCCTTCTCCCCGCCGGACATCTTGCCGACCTGCCCCGTCGCGCGGTCGCCCGAAAAGCCGAAGCGGCCGAGCTGCGCGCGCACCGCCGCCGGGGTCGCGCCCGGCATCACCCGCGTCATATGCGCGAGCGGCGTGTCGTCCGCGTCCAGCTCCTCCACCTGATATTGCGTGAAATAGCCCACCTTCATCCGGTTGGAGGCGGCCATGTCCCCTTCCATCGGCGCGAGCTGCGCGGCGATCAGGCGGGCGAGGGTGGTCTTGCCGTTGCCGTTGCGGCCGAGCAGCGCGATGCGATCATCGGGATCGAGCCGCAGGTTGAGCCGCTTGAGCACCGGCGTCCCGCCATAGCCGACCGCCGCATGGTCCAGCGTGATGAGCGGCGGGCGCAGCGGATCGGGATCGGGGAAGTCGAACGACAGGCTCGGATCGTCCGCCAGCTCCGCGATCGGCTGGAGCTTCGCGAGCATCTTCGCGCGGCTCTGCGCCTGTTTCGCGGTGGAGGCGCGGGCGGAGTTGCGGGCGATATAGTCCTGCAATTTCGCGCGCTGCGCATCCTGGTTGGCGCGCGCGGCGGCAAGCTGCGCCATCCGCTCGGCGCGCTGGCGCTCGAAGGAATCATAGCCGCCGGCGTAGAGCGTGGTCTTGCCGCCCTGCAAGTGCAGGATGTGATCGACGACGTTGTTGAGGAAATCGCGCTCGTGGCTGACCACCACGATCGTCGCGCGATAGGATTTGAGGAAATCCTCCAGCCACATCACCGCCTCCAGATCGAGGTGGTTCGAGGGCTCGTCGAGCAGCAGCAGGTCGGGCTGGGAGAACAACAGCGCCGCCAGCGCCACGCGCATCCGCCAGCCGCCGGAGAAGCTGTCGAGCGGGCGCCCCTGCGCCTCCTCGTCGAAGCCGAGGCCGACGAGGATGCGCGCCGCCCGCGCGGGCGCGGCATGGGCGTCGATCGCGATCAGCCGCTCGTGGATATCGCTGATCCGGTGGGGATCGGTGGCGGTTTCGGATTCGGCCATCAGCGCCGCGCGCTCCGCATCGGCGGCGAGCACCGCCTCGAACGGCGTCGTCTCGCCGGCCGGGGCCTCCTGCGCGATATAGCCGACGCGCGCACCGCGCGGCATGTCGATCGAGCCGGCGTCCGGGTCGATCATCCCGGCGATCGCCTTCACCAATGTGGACTTGCCCGCGCCGTTGCGGCCGATCAGCCCGACGCGGCTGCCCGGCGGCAGCGAGGCGCTGGCCGCGTCGAGGATCGCGCGCCCGCCAAGGCGCACGGTGATGGCGTTCAGGGTAAGCATGGCCGCGCGCCTAGCAGAGCGGAGCCGCCACCGCCAGCGAGGCAGCGCGGCTCCTCCTCCTGTCGCGGATCAGTGGACGAACCGCGCCACCACGTCGCGATAGGAACGGCTGACCTTCACCTGCGCGCCCGAATCGAGGATCAGGAAACATTCGCCGTTGGTGTGCGGCTTCACCTGCTTCACCAGATCGAGGTTGACGATCGTCGAGCGGTGGACGCGCTGGAAGCGGCGCGGATCGAGGCGCTTTTCAAGATCCTTCATCGTCTCGCGCAGCACGAGCGAATTGTCGCCGGTCTTGATGACCATATAGTCGCCCGCCGCCTCGATCAGCTCGATCGTATCGACGTCGACGCGGAAGATCTGCCCGCGATCCTTGATGTTGATGAGCTTCTCGAAGCGGTTGGCGTTGACGTGATCCGCCTCGCCGCCTGCCATCTCGGCGGCGGCTTCGGGCGCATGCTCCGCAAGCGCCTCCTTCAGCTTCTCCGTCTCCTCCGCGCCCTTCTTCTCGGTGAGGCGCTGGCGGACGCGATCGAGCGTGTCGGCAAGCCGCGCGTCTTCTACCGGCTTCATCAGATAATCCACCGCCTGCGCCTCGAACGCGCGCAACGCGTGATCGGAATAGGCGGTGACGAAGACGAACAGTGGCGGCTCCACCTCCATCAGCCCCTGCACGACCGAAAAGCCGTCGAAGCCGGGCATCTGGATATCGAGGAATACGAGATCGGGCTTGTGTGTCTTGATCGTGCTGATCGCCTCGCGCCCGTTCTGGCATTTGGCGACGATTTCCACGTCCTCATGTGCCTGAAGCCGTAACTCGAGGCCCTGGATCGCCAGCGGTTCGTCGTCGACCAGAATGGTGCGGATGGTCATTGTCCTGGTATTCTCCAATACGTCCACCGCGCCCGGCATATGGCCGGGACGGCTTCTTTTACTCCACACCCCTGTTGAACGCGACTACTCAAGCTGGAATGGAATTTCGATTTCCACTCCGAACCCGCCCGACGGCATGGCCTGGATCTCGAAACGATGATCCGCCCCATAGGCCTGCGCCAGACGTTCCCTGATATTGGCTATGCCAACGCCGGTTGAAAGGCTTGGCCGGTTTTTTGTTGCCTGCAAGCCCGGTCCGGTGTCGGATACGGTGATCTGCACCCGATCCCCGGCGAGCCGCGCGACGATGCGGATTTCGGCGCCCTCCTCCTGCGGCGTGACCGCATATTTGATCGCATTTTCCACCATCGGCTGGAGCAGCAGGGAGGGCAGGCGCGCCTTTTCCGCATTCGGATCGATCTCGAATTCCGGGCGCAGGCGCTCCTCGAATCGCATCTTCTCGATCTCGAGATAGAGCTTCAGCGTCTCCACCTCCTGCGCCAGCGTGACGTGCGCGGTCGGCTCGTTGATGAGCGTATAGCGCAGGAAGGAGGAGAGGCGCGACAGCATCGCATTGGCCCGCTCCGTCTGCTTCAGCAGCACCAGCGTGGAGATGGAGTTGAGCGTGTTGAACAGGAAATGCGGGTTGAGCTGGTAGCGCAGCATCGCCAGCTGCGCGGAGGAGGCCTGCGTCTCCAGATGCTGCATCTGGTCGATCTGCTCCTCGATGATGAGGTAGAAGTTGATCCCGAAATAGAGCGCGGACCAGCCCGCCAGGACGGTGAAGTTCAGGAAAAGCGCGCCGATCAGCAGCTTCACGTCGATGCCGGGGGCCGCGAACTTGATGAAGCTGAACGAGAAAGTGTCGAGCAGCGCGTAGAGGAAGGTGGCCGCGCCGAGGGTCAGCAACGTCAGGATGATGCCGGCGATGCGCGGGAACGTCCGGTAATAGCCGTAGAGCGTCGAGAGCAGGAGCGTGATGCAATAGCCCACGATCGTCTCGATGATATTGGTGACGACGCCCTGCATCGTGAAGCCGTTTGAGATGCTCGAGACGGTGCGTAGGATCAGATAGCCGGACCAGCCCGCCGCCTGCAGGAACCAGAATGCGCGCGACTTGTCCTCGAAGAACGGCCGCGCGAACACAGCGGACGGCCGCCCGGTCGCCGGAAAGGGAAGGGGCGCGACATTGCCGCCGGGGGCCGGCTTGGTGGATATGCTGGATGCCGGGAACGTGGCCATTGCGGCCGCTCTTACACGGCTGCGCGCGAGGGTGCAAAAACAAGCGGGCCGCCGCTCCCGATCGGGGAGCGACGGCCCGGCAGTTTCGCCGAAAGGCGTGCGATCAGAAGGTGAAGCGCGCGCCGATGCGGATCGTGTAGAGCGACTGGTTCACGTAGATCTGGTCGGTCGGCTTCACGAAATCGTTGTTCCCGCCAAGCGGCGAGTAACGATATTGCGCGCAAGGCTGGGAGGTGTTGGCCGCGACCGCGCCCGTCGGGGTCACACCCGCCGCCGGCGTAACGTTGCCCGCCGTGGTGAGGCACTGCACCTGCGTCACCGCGACATTATACGGGAAGACGTATTCGCGAAGCTGGCCCCACTTCTTGTTCAGGAAGTTGGTGAAGTTCTCGATATCCGCGAACACCGTCACCTTCGAACCGAACAGGCCCGTGGGCAGCTCCTGCGCGACGTGCAGGTCGATGCGGGTGAACCATGCCGAGTTGAAGGCGTTGCGCGGCGCGATCTTGCCGCGGAACTTGCCGAGGCCCGAAGCGTCGATGAACGCGTTCAGCTTGTTCTGGTAATCGATCGAGCTGTATTGCACCATCGGATCGTTCACCAGCGGCACATACATCAGGTAGCGGTTGCCCGCCGTGCCGGTGCCGGAGCTGCGGCCCGTGACGCCGAACACCGCCGAACGGCCCGAGCCGAAATCCTGGAAGGTGTAGCTGAACGGACGGCCGATGCGCGTCTCGCCGAACAGCGCGATAGAGGTCTTGTTGTCGCCGAAGAAGGCGTGATCGAAGCTCACGCCATATTTGAACATGTGGCGCACCTCGTCGTTCGACGTGCCGTAGGACACATTGTTCGGGTCGACGAACGCGCCGTTCGAATAGTTCGAGCCGGCGGTCGAGGAGGTTGCGGGCGACTGGTCCTTGATGTTCTGGAACGTGTAGCTGCCGTAGATGCTCAGCCCCAGATCCCACGACTTGTCGAAGCGCGCGATCGCAATGAACGAGCGGCCCTTGTTCGTGTTGGTCATCAGGATGTCGGTGTTGGTGTCCGTGCTCGTCGCGCCCAGCATGCTCTGATACCGGGTGCGGCCGTCGGGCGTCAGCGCGTTCGCCGGGTTCGTCACCGGGGTCGAGCGGATGTCGGTGAAGAACACCTGGTTGCGGACCTTCGAATAGAACAGGTCCACGCCGAGCAGCCAGTTGTCGCCGAGCGGCCCGAGATTGGCGTTATATTCGCCGGTCAGCGTGCTGCGCCATTGCGACGGCATCTTGAAGTTCGGGTCGATCGCGTTGACCGGCGCCGCCGTCGAAACGGTCGCATTGGTCAGCAGCGTGTTGGCTGCTCCCGGGATTGAGGTGCCGGTTACGCCCGTCAGAATCTGCTCGGCCGTGCCGGGAGTGGTCGCGGTGCCGGAGAAGCCGGTCGCCGTGCGGCTGATCGAGATCGAGTTGGTGAGCACGCCGGTGTTCGAGAAG
>JAYRJH010000524.1:0-1625 GCA_041906415.1 Sphingomonas sp.
GTAATCGGCGCTGGCCTGCGCGAGCTGCTGATCCACCTCCGGCGCGTCGAGGATGGCGAGCGGCTGGCCGGCGCGGACATGATCGCCGATGTCGGCCAGCCATTTGCGGACATAGCCGTTGGTCCGCGCATAGATGGCCGCGCTGTTCAGTGCCTGCACGTTGCCGGGCAGCACCAGCGCGTCGCTGGCCCCGCCCGGCCTGGGCTGGACCACCGAGACGGTGGGGACGGCGGCATCGGCCGCCACTTCCTTCAGGCCATGGGCGTTGTGGCTGCGCGTGACGATGCCGGTGGCGGCGATCGCCACCGCCGCGACGGCGGCGAGCAAGCCGACGCGCTTCAACGTGCCGGTCGAGGGGCCGGCGGTGTGCGGGGGCATATCGGACATATCAGCCATGGACGGTGTGCATCTCGATCGAGGGGTGACGTTCGGCGGCGGTGTCGCGCCTGCGGTGGACGAGCGCGAAAACGGAGGGAACGAAGAACAGGGTGGCGACCGTGGCGCAGATCAGGCCGCCGATCACCGCGCGGCCCAGCGGAGCGTTCTGTTCGCCGCCGTCGCCCAGCCCCAGCGCCATCGGGGCCATGCCGATAATCATGGCGAGCGCGGTCATCAGCACCGGGCGGAAGCGCACCATCCCCGCCTCCAGCGCGGCGCGGGTGGAATCGCCCAGCTCCGCCAGCCGCTCCCGCGCGAAGCTGACGACGAGGATCGAATTCGCCGTCGCCACGCCCATGCACATGATCGCGCCGGTCAGCGCCGGGACCGAAAGCGTCGTGCCGGTCGTGAACAGCATCCACACGATCCCGGCCAGCGCGGCCGGAAGCGCGGTGATGATGACGAACGGATCGAGCCAGCTCTGGAAATTCACCACGATCAGCAGATAGATCAGCACCACCGCGCCGAGCAGGCCGAAGCCGAGGCCGGAGAAGGCCGTGTTCATCGTCGCATATTGCCCGCGCACGGTGACGATCGCGCCCTTGGGCAGTTCCTTTTCCAGGGATTTGATCGCGCGGTTCACGTCGCCCGCCACCGCGCCCAGATCGCGGCCCTGCGTGGTGCCGTAGACGTCGATCACCGGCTGGATGTTGTAATGCGAGACGACCGGGGCGGTGTTCGACCGGCTGATCCGCGCCAGCCCGCCCAGCGGCTGCGGCGTGGTGCCGCTTCCGCCCGAGATCGGGACGTTGGCGAGATCGTTCATCGAGGCGATCAGATATTCCGGCGCCTGGGAGATCACCGAATAGGACACGCCGGACGCGGGATCGACGTAGAAGACCGGCGCCGACTGCGCCGATCCGGCGAGCGTGGTGGACAGGCTGTTCGTCACGTCGCGCTCGTTCAGCCCATATTGGCCGATGCGGGAGCGATCGACGGTGACGTCAAGCTGCGGTGCGCGGCCGGGCTGCTGGATGCGGACGTCGGCGAGGCCGGGGATCACCGCCATCTTCGCCATCAGCTTCGCCGCATAATCGCGGTTGGCGTCCAGCTTCTTGCCCGAGATCTGCACGTCGATCGGGGCCGGCGCGCCGAAGTTCAGGATCTGGCTGGTGATGTCCGCCGGCAGGAAGGAGAAGGTGGTGCCGGGGAAGCGGCGCGGCAGCTCGCGGCGCAAGGTGGCGACC
>JAYRJH010000049.1:0-3070 GCA_041906415.1 Sphingomonas sp.
GACATCACGGAATTCGGCAAGCCGCCGATGGGCGTCTCGCTTCACGAGGTGATCGACATGATGGACGCCTCGCCCAAGCCTATCGTCGCGGCGATCCACGGCACGGCGCTGGGTGGCGGGTGCGAAACGGCGCTGGCCTGCCACTATCGGGTCGCGGTGCCCTCCGCGAAGATCGGCACGCCGGAAGTGAAGCTCGGCCTGCTCCCCGGCGCGGGCGGCACGCAGCGCCTGCCACGCCTGATCGGGATGAAGGCCGCGCTGCCGATGCTGGCGATCGGCGATCCGGTGCCGGCGAAGAAGGCGGCCGAGCTTGGCCTCATCGACCGTCTGGTGGGCGAGGACAGCCTTGAGGCGGACGCAATCGCCTTCGCGCGCGAAGTGGCGAGCAAGCGCCCGCTCCCGCGTATCCGCGACAAGGAGGCCAAGGCGGACCCGGAGGCGGTGGCCGAATTCCGCAAGGCCAATGCCCGCAAGTTCCGCGGCTTCGACGCGCCCGAGGCCAACATCCGTTGCGCCGAGGCGGCGGCCACCATGTCGTTCGACCAGGGCATGAAGTTCGAGCGCGAGGAGTTCATGAAGCTGATGACGGGCACCCAGTCCGCCGCCCAGCGCCACATCTTCTTCGCCGAGCGCCAGGCCGCCAAGATCGACGACGTGCCGGCGGACACGAAGCTGCGCCCGATCAACCGCGTCGGCGTGATCGGCGCGGGGACGATGGGCGGGGGGATCAGCATGAATTTCCTGTCGGCGGGCATTCCCGTCACCATCGTGGAGATGCAGCAGGAAGCGCTCGATCGCGGCACCGGCGTGATGCGCAGGAACTACGAGGCTTCGGCCGCGAAGGGCCGCATCCCGGCGGACGCCCCGGAAAAGGCGATGGGCCTGCTCACCCCCACCCTCAGCCTCGACGACCTCAAGGACTGCGACCTCATCATCGAGGCGGTCTATGAGAATATGGACGTGAAGAAGGACATCTTCGGCAAGCTCGACAAGATCGCCAGGCCGGGAGCGATCCTCGCTTCGAACACCTCCTATCTCGACATCAACGAGATCGCCTCCGTCACCAGCCGGCCCGAGGACGTGGTGGGGATGCACTTCTTCTCCCCCGCCAACGTGATGAAGCTGCTGGAGGTGGTCCGTGGCGACAAGACCGCGAAGGACGTGCTCGCCACCGTGATGGCGCTCGCCAAGAAGATCAGGAAGGTCGCGGTGGTCGCGGGTGTCTGCCACGGCTTCATCGGCAACCGCATGCTCGCCCCGCGCCAGCAGGAAGCGAACAAGCTGCTGATGGAGGGCGCGACCCCGCAGCAGATCGACAAGGTGCATACCGATTTCGGCATGCCGATGGGGCCATTCCAGATGTCCGACCTGGCGGGCGTCGACATCGGCTGGCACCGCGATCCCAACCGGATCGAGACGATCCGCGACGCGCTGTGCGCCGAGGGCCGCTGGGGGCAGAAGAAGCAGGCCGGCTTCTACGACTATGACGAGAAGCGGAATCCCACGCCCTCCCCGCGCGTGGCGGAGATCATCGAGGAATTCCGCCAGAAATCGAACCTGCCGAAGCGCGAGATCACCGATCAGGAGATCGTCGAGCGCACGCTTTATCCGATGGTCAACGAAGGCGCGCTGATCCTGGAGGAAGGCAAGGCGCAGCGCGCGTCCGATATCGATGTGGTGTGGATCTACGGCTACGGCTGGCCGGTCTATCGCGGCGGCCCGATGTTCTGGGCGCAGACCGAGGGGCTGAAGAAGGTCGTGGCGGGCCTTGAGAAGCATGGCTTCAAGGTCGCTGAAAGTCTGAAGGCGGCGGCCGAAAGCGGCGGCTCGCTCAAGTGATCCACAGGCAACGCCGTCCCCGCGCAAACGGGGACGGCGGATTTCCGGAGTTTATCCGATGACCGAACGCTCCGCCCTTGAAACCGCCGCCGCCGTCCGCGCGGGCGAAACCTCCGCGCTGCTCGAGACCGAAGCGGCGATCGCCCGGATCGAAGCGCGCGACGCACAGTTCAACGCGGTGGTGGTGCGCGATTTCGAATCCGCCCGCCACGCCGCGTCCGAGCTGGACAAGCGCATCAAGGAAGGGTTCGACGCGCCCTTCCTCGGCGTGCCGATGACGGTGAAGGAAAGCTACAACCTCACCGGCCTCAGGACGACATGGGGCTTCACCGAGCATCGCGATTTCACCGCGGACGGCGATGCCGTGCTGGTCCAGCGGCTGAAGAAGGCCGGCGCGATCATCCTCGGCAAGACCAATGTGCCGGTGGGGCTGGCAGACGTGCAGTCGAACAACCCGATCTACGGCCGCACCCGCAACGCGCACGATCCCTCGCGCGTTTCCGGCGGATCGTCGGGCGGCAGCGCGGTGGCGCTGGCAACGGGCATGGTGCCGCTGGAGATCGGCTCCGACATCGGCGGCTCGATCCGCACGCCGGCCGCGTTCAACGGCGTATGGGGGCTGAAGCCCAGCTACAATCTGCTCACCACGGCGGGCCATTATTTCCCCGGCACCGACGGCGCGAGCAAGGCGCTGAGCGTCTGCGGCCCGCTGGCGCGCAACGCCGACGATCTGGCGGCGGCGCTGGATGTCCTGGCCGACCATCCCGTCGCCCGCGCCGCGCCGCGTGCGCCGGGCGAATGGCGCGTATTGATCCTCGCCGATCACCCGGAAGCGGAAATCTCAGCCGAGATGCGCACCGCCTTGCAGGGGCTGGGCGATGCCTTCGCCAATGCCGGCGCGCGCGTGGATCATGCGAGCGCGCTCATTCCCGATCTGTCGCAACAGCATCGGCATTACATGCACATGCTGAACATCGCGATGACGCGCGGCGCCGCCGATCCGGTGCGCGGGGTCCCGACGCTCGCCGAATGGTTCGACCTCGGCGACCATCAGGCGCGCAACCTGCGCCAGTGGCAACAGGTGTTCGGCCAATATGACGCGGTGATCGCGCCGATCTTCGGCACCACGGCCTTCCCGCACGACGATACGCCGCTGCCGGAGCGCCGGCTGGAGATCGACGGGCGCGACACGCAGTTCGCGGCGCAATTCGCCTTCGCCGGCCTCGCCACC
>JAYRJH010000049.1:3080-11410 GCA_041906415.1 Sphingomonas sp.
ACGAGCGTGCCGATCGGAATCGGGGCGGGCGGCCTGCCGATCGGCGTGCAGGTGATGGCGGACCTCTACAACGACCATCTTTCGATCGCGGCCGCGCGCGCGGCGCACGATCTTGTCTGGAGCAAATGATGAGCGATCTTGAACAATTCCGCGCCGAGACGCGCGCGTGGCTGGAAGCGAACTGCCCGCCTGAAATGCGCGAGCCGGTGCGCGGCGAGAAGGACAGCGTGTGGGGCGGCCGCGACCAGAGCGCGATGACGCCCGCGCAGAAGCTGTGGATGGACCGCATGGGCGAGCGCGGCTGGACCGTGCCGGACTGGCCGAAGGAATATGGCGGCGGCGGCCTGTCGGCGGCGGAAACCAAGATCCTGCGCGAGGAAATGGCGGCGCTGCGCTGCCGTAACCCGCTCTCGTCGTTCGGCATCTGGATGCTCGGGCCGGCGCTGCTCAAGTTCGGCAACGAGGCGCAGAAGAAGGAGCATCTGCCCAAGATCGCGCGCGGCGAGATCCGCTGGTGCCAGGGCTATTCCGAGCCGAACGCCGGCTCCGATCTCGCCAGCCTCGCGACCAGCGCGGAGGACAAGGGCGATCACTTCCTGGTGAACGGCCAGAAGATCTGGACCAGCTATGCCGACAAGGCCGACTGGATCTTCTGCCTCGTCCGCACCGATCCGACCAACAAGCACAACGGCATCAGCTTCGTGCTGTTCGACATGCGCACGCCGGGCGTCTCGACCAAGCCGATCCTGCTGATCTCCGGCTACTCGCCTTTCTGCGAGACATTCTTCGACAATGTGAAGGTGCCGAAGGAGAATCTGGTCGGCGAGCTGAACAAGGGCTGGGACGTCGCCAAATACCTGCTCGGGCACGAGCGCGAGATGATCTCCGGCATGGGCCTTGGCGGGGGCGGCAAGAACCCGCTGATCGAGGGCGCGAAGAAGACGATCGGGCTGGACGCCGAGGGCCGCCTCGCCGATCCGGTGCTGCGCGCGCAGATCGCCCTGTTCGAGGTGCGGGCGAAGGCCTTCGCGGCGCAGTCCGAGCGGTTCATCGACGAGTTGAAGGCCGGCAAGGCGCATCCCGCCCAGCCCTCGATGATGAAATATTACGGCACGGAACTGAACAAGTCCCGCCACGAGCTGATGATGGCGGCGGGCGGTTCGGACGAGCTGGAATGGGAAAGCGAGGCCTCCGAAGGCGGCCGCGAGGCGCGCGCCTGGCTGCGCACCAAGGCGAACTCGATCGAGGGCGGCACTTCGGAAGTACAGCTCAACATCATCGCCAAGCGCATCCTGAACCTGCCGGGGGCGTGATCCCCCTCGCCATCAACCAGCATAACCGTTCCGGCCGGGCCGGAACGACGGAGTGAAAAATGCCGCTTTACCTGAACGATGAACAATCGATGCTGCGCGACACGGCGAAGGATTTCGTGCGCGAAAACGCGCCCGTCAGCCACATGCGCAAGCTGCGCGACGACAATGACGCCACCGGCTTCAGCCGCGACCTGTGGAAGCAGTTCGCGGACATGGGCTTCACCGGCATCCTGATCGGCGAGGATCAGGGCGGGCTTGGCCTCGGCCATGTCGAGGCGGGCGTGGTGCTGGAGGAGATCGGGCGCAACCTCTCCCCCTCCCCCTTCCTCTCCACGGCGGTCGCGGCGGTCGAGGCGCTGAAGGGCACCGGCCATGCGGAGCGCTGGTATCCCGGCATCCTGAAGGGTGAGACGGTCGCGGCGCTGGCGATCGACGAGGGCGCGAAGCATCGCTCCAGCGTCGGCCTGAAGGCGGAGCGGGCCGGCAACGGCTTCCGCCTTTCGGGCAGGAAGCAGTTCGTGACGCACGGCCATGTCGCGGACCTGCTGATCGTCGCGGCGCGCACGGCGGGCGCGGCGGACGACGAGGCGGGCGTCACCCTGTTCGCGGTGCCGAGGGGCGCGGCGAAAATGTCCGTCGCGCCGGAGCGGCTGGCCGATTCCAGCCTCGCCGCGCGGATCGAGTTCGACGGGGTGGAAGTGGATGCCGATGCGGTGATCGGCGAGGTGGACGCGGGCCGCGATCCGCTCGGCCGCCTGCTGCGCGCGGGCCGCACCGGCGCCGCGGCGGAGATGCTGGGCGTCGGCGCGGGCGCGATGGACATGACGGTCAACTATCTCAAGGAGCGCAAGCAGTTCGGCTCGCTGATCGGCAGCTTCCAGGCGCTTCAGCACCGCGCCGCGCATCTCTACAGCGAGATGGAGGTGGCGCGCGCCGCCGTATTGAAGGCACAGCAACTGCTCGACGCCGGCGACGACAAGGCCGATGCCGCCGTCTCCGTGGCGAAGGCGATGACCGGCATGGCCACCATGCTTTCGGTGCAGGAAGGCGTGCAGATGCACGGCGGCATCGGCATGACCGACGAATATGACATCGGCTTCTACATGAAGCGCCAGCGCGTGCTGGCCGAGATGTTCGGCGACGCCAACTTCCACGCCGACCGTCTGGCGCAACTGGCGGGCTATTGAGGGGAGCCATCGGGAGCGCCACGCTCCCTCCCCTTCCATCCGTCACCCTGGCTCAGGCCGGGGTGACGGCAGCGGATGCTTGTAGTCCGCCCGCCTTTTCCTCTACCCCGGCCGCCGCAAAGGAGCCGATATACGTGTCAAAGCCCTCCCCCACCCCCGCCGAACTCGCCGCCGACCTGGTCGACCTGCTCGACGTGGAGGAGATAGACACCGATCTCTATCGCGGCCGACGCTCGCAGCATGACGAAGGCCGGGTGTTCGGCGGACAGGTGATCGCGCAGGCGCTCCAGGCGGCGCAGCGTTCCACCGACGCGCCCAAGACCGCGCATTCGCTCCACGCCTATTTCATGCGGCCGGGCGACACCAACTATCCGATCATCTATCGCGTGGTGCGCGATTTCGAGGGCCGCAGCTTCGCCACCCGCCGCGTGATCGCGATGCAGCGCGGCGCGCCAATCCTGAACATGGCGGCATCGTTCCAGACGCCTGAGGAAGGCCTTCACCATCAGGACAGGATGCCCGACGTTCCCCCGCCCGAGGAACTGGAGAGCGAGGCGCAGATCCGCGCGCGCGAGAGCGAGCTGGTGGACGAACGCTTCCGCAGGTCGCTCACCCGTCCGCGCCCGATCGAGATCCGCCCGGTCTATCCGCGCAAATGGTTCAACCCCACGCCGACCGCGCCGATCCAGCATAGCTGGTTCCGCGTCTGCGCGCCGATCGGCGACGATCCGGCGACGCATCGCGCGATCCTCTCCTACGCTTCCGACATGTCGCTGCTCGGCACCTGCATGTTGCCGCATGGCGTGAACTGGACGACGCCGGGTTTCCAGAGCGCCAGCCTGGATCATGCCGTATGGCTGCATGAGGATTTCCGCGCCGACGACTGGCTGCTCTACGCCACCGACAGCCCATGGGCCGGCCATGCGCGCGGCATGAACCGCGGGCAGGTGTTCACCCGCGACGGCCGGCTGGTCGCCAGCGTCGCGCAGGAAGGGCTGATCCGCCAGCGGGAACGTCGCAAGAAGGAGGACTGAGCTTCCAGCCGTCCCGGCCTTGTGCCGGAGCCTGCCGCGCGGCAAGGAACGGCAAGAGACCGGGCCGCGCCTTACAGGCTGCCGGCCCGGCATGATATCGAGGCGACGACAGGAGAGGATGAGCGCCATGCAGATCGATCGACGCGGGTTCGTTACCGGCGCCGCCGCGCTTGGAGTCGCCACCGCCATCCCTGCCCGCGCGGCTGCCTCGGGCGACGCCGCCGCGATGGCGCTGCTCGACCGGCAGGCGGAGGCTCTGCTCCTCACCTATCCGGAGAACGCCGCCGCGCTGGGCATCGACACCGGCAAGCGCGCAGCGCTCAAATCCATGCTCGGCGATCATAGCATCGCGGCCGAGGCGCGCCGCAAGACGGAGGCGGCGAAGCGGCTCGCGGAGCTGCGCGCGATCGATACGGCGCGGCTCTCACCCGCCGTCACCGTCCATGTCGAGACGGCCACCGTCGCGCACGAGATCGCGCTGGACGGCTGGCGGCGGATGCCCGTGGGCGACATGGCGTTCCTGTCGGCCAACGGCTATCGCTCGACGCCCTATGTCGTCAGCCAGGGCAATGGCGCGTTCGTCGACGTGCCGGACCTGCTGGAGAACCGCCACCAGATCGCCACCAGCGCCGATGCCGAAGCCTATCTCGCCCGGATGCACGCCTATGCGAAGGAACTGCGCGACGAAACGGAGCGGGTGAAGGCGGATGCGGCGAAGGGCGTCTATCTCCCCGGCTTCCTGAACGACATCACCGCGCGGCAGTTGCGCGACGGCGCGGCGAAGCCAGCGGACTGGGGCATCGTCACCGGCCTCGGCGCGAAGCTCCACGCGGCGGGTCTGCCCGATGAATGGAGCGCCCGCGCCATCCGGATCGCGGAACAGGAGATCGCGCCCGCGCTTTCCGCGCAAGCCGATGCCTTCACCGCGCTACGCCCCAGGGCGCCGGACGTGGCGGGCATGTGGCGGGTGCCGGATGCGGAGAACATCTACGGCTGGCTGGTGGAGGCGGGCACCACCACGAAGCGCACGCCGGAGGAAATCCACGCAGGCGGGCTGGAGCAATGCAAGGCGCTGGCCGCCGAGATGGACCCCTTGCTGCGCGCGCAGGGGCTGACGCAGGGCACGGCCGGCGAGCGCCTCGCCCAGCTCGGCAAGCGCCCGGACCTGCTGTTCGCCAACACCGATGCCGGGCGCGCGGAACTGCTCGCCTATCTCAACTCCGTCGTCGCGAAGATCAGGCCGCTGATGCCAAAGGCGTTCGGCAAGCTGGTGCGTGGCAACCTCCAGATCAAGCGCGTGCCGCCCGCGATCCAGAACGGCGCGCCGAACGGTTATGCCGGGCCGGGCTCGATGGACGGGAAGACCCCCGGCACCTACTACATCAACCTGCGCGACACCGGCATCTGGCCGCGGTTCGCGCTGCCCACGCTCACCTTCCACGAGGGGATTCCCGGCCATGTGTGGCAGGGCGAATATACCTTTGACCTGCCGCTGATCCGCACGCTTCTCAGCTTCAACGCCTATTCCGAGGGCTGGGGGCTGTATGCCGAGCAGATCGCGGACGAGGTGGGCTTCTATGCCGACGATCCGCTGGGCAGGATCGGCTATCTGCAATCGATGAACTTCCGCGCCGCGCGGCTGGTCGCGGACACCGGGCTGCATCACAAGCGCTGGACGATGGATCAGGCGATGGAATGGTTCATGGCCGCCACCGGCTTCACCGCCAGCCAGGCGCGATCGGAGCTGAACCGCTATTGCACGTGGCCGGGGCAGGCCTTGGGCTACAAGACCGGGCATAACGAGATCAACCGCCTGCGCGACGTGGCGAAGGCAAAGCTGGGCGCGCGCTTCGATACGCGCGGCTTCAACGACGCGGTGGTTCAGACAGGCGGCGTGCCGCTTGGCGTGCTGGGCAAGGTGGTGGATCGCTGGGCGGCCTCGCTCGGCTGATCGGACGCGGTGTCCGGACCGAAAAAATTTTTCGCCGGTCTTGCCATATGGGAAAGTCGCGGAAGTCCGCGCGTCGCGGATCGGATGCGACGAACGGTTCGCCGCTCACCTAAATTCCGCTCTTGCAGCCCGCGCGCGATTGCCACAATCTGTTGGGGTTGAATTCCGGGGACGACCCTATCGCTGGTAGAACCATATCCGCAATCCTATATTGCGGCATGGCCTTTTAGCGCGCTTTTCCGAAGGCGCCGGCCATGAAATGGTCCATGGCGAGCAGGCGGACCCCATATGGCGAAACGCCCCGTCGCGCGCATCGCGCCGACCGGGCACAGGGGGATTGGCGGCGATGGATTTCAGGGACTCGAGCGAGGCGAACATGGCGACCGAGACACTGGAAACGAACGGGGAAGCGGCCCCCACCCCGGCCGCGAAGCGCGCGGCTTACGACGTGGAGGTCGATCACGACCGCGACGCGCTCCTCACCGAATTCGGCAAGGACACGCTGACCGACCGCTATCTGCTGCCCGGTGAATCCTATCAGGACCTGTTCGTGCGCGTCGCCTCTGCCTACGCCGACGATGCGGCCCATGCGCAGCGGCTCTACGACTATATCTCGAAACTGTGGTTCATGCCGGCCACCCCTGTGCTGTCGAACGGCGGCACGGGGCGCGGGCTGCCGATCTCATGCTACCTCAACTCCGTGCCGGACAGCCTGAACGGCATCGTCGACACATGGAACGAGAATGTCTGGCTCGCCTCGCGCGGGGGCGGGATCGGCACCTATTGGGGCAATGTGCGCGGCATCGGCGAGCCGGTGGGCCTGAACGGCAAGACCAGCGGCATCATCCCCTTCGTCCGCGTGATGGACAGCCTGACGCTCGCCATCAGCCAGGGCTCGCTGCGGCGCGGCTCGGCCGCCTGCTACCTCGACATCTCGCACCCGGAGATCGAGGAGTTCCTCGAAATCCGCAAGCCCTCCGGCGACTTCAACCGCAAGGCGCTCAACCTGCACCATGGAGTGCTGATCCCGGACGCCTTCATGGAGGCGGTGCGCGACGGCGCGGAATGGACGCTGAAATCGCCCAAGGACGGGTCGGAGCGCGGCAAGGTCGATGCGCGCAGCCTGTTCCAGAAACTGGTCGAGACGCGGCTGGCGACCGGCGAACCCTATATCGTCTTCGCCGATCACGTGAACAAGAACATGCCCCGGCATCACCGCGAGCTGGGCTTGAAGGTCTCCACCTCCAATCTGTGCAGCGAGATCACGCTGCCGACGGGCGTGGACCATCTCGGCAACGACCGGACCGCTGTGTGCTGCCTCTCCTCGCTCAACCTCGAGACATGGGACGAGTGGAAGGACGACCGCAACTTCATCGAGGACGTGATGCGCTTCCTCGACAACGTGCTGTCCGATTATATCGAACGGCACGAGCCGGGGATGGAGCGCGCCGCTTATTCCGCCGGGCGCGAGCGTTCGGTCGGGCTGGGCGTGATGGGCTTCCACTCCTTCCTCCAGGCGCGCGGGCTGCCGTTCGAGGGCGCGATGGCGAAATCGTGGAACCTCAGGATCTTCAAGCATATCAAGGCGCAGGTGGACGAAGCCTCGATGCAGCTCGCGGTGGAGCGCGGCCCCTGCCCCGACGCCGCCGACATGGGCGTGATGGAGCGCTTTTCGTGCAAGATGGCGATCGCGCCCACCGCGTCGATCTCGATCATCTGCGGCGGCACGTCTGCGTGCATCGAGCCGATCCCGGCCAATATCTACACGCACAAGACGCTTTCCGGCTCGTTCGTGGTCAAGAACCCCTATCTCGAAAAGCTGCTGATCGAGAAATCGAAGAACAGCGACGCGGTGTGGAACTCGATCCTCGAACAGGGCGGATCGGTGCAGCATCTCGATTTCCTGTCGCAGGACGAGAAGGATTGCTTCAAGACATCGTTCGAGATCGACCAGCGCTGGCTGCTGGAGCTGGCGGGCGATCGCGCGCCGTTCATCGATCAGGCGCAGTCGCTCAACCTGTTCATCCCGGCGGACGTGGAGAAATGGGATCTGCTGATGCTCCATTTTCGCGCGTGGGAGCTGGGGATCAAATCGCTCTATTACCTCCGTTCCAAGTCCGTGCAGCGCGCGGGCTTCGCGGGTGGGGTGGAAGCGGACAATACGCTGGAGAAGCCGAAGTTCGATCTGGGCGAAAGCACCGACTACGACGAGTGCCTCGCCTGCCAGTGAGGCGGATGGCATCGTCCCCGCCCGTGCGGGGATGACGCTTCAATCCTGTGCGGCGATATCCTCGAGCGGCAGGATCAGCCGCATCGCCAGCACGGCGACCATCGCCACCGCCGCGCCGATCAGCATGTCGGCGAGATAATGCGTCCCCTCCACGGGGGTCGACAGCAACATGGCGATGTTGATCGCCAGCACGGGCCCGCGAAGCTCGCGATGCGGCCATGCGGCGCTGATGTAGATCACCGCCGCCGCCGTGTGGAAGCTGGGCGCGGAGACGATGCCGCGCAGATGCCCCAGATCGACATAATGAACCAGATGGGCGCGCAGCAACGGGATCAGCGACGCCTGCCACTGCTCGCTCTCCGGCACATAGGGCAATGGGCCACGCCACAGATAGGTCAGCGGCCCTACCGCCGGCATCAGCGCATAGAGCGCCAGCGTCAGCACCGCGGCCAGCCAGAAAGTGAGCAGGAAGCGATGCGCCATCCCCCTCTGCCCCGCCCATGCGAAACGGCCGAGCAGGATGGCGGGGGAAAGGTAGATGGACTGATAGGCCGCCGTCCCAAGCCATTGCAGCGCGCGATGATCCGCGACCAGCCGATACCAGGCCAGCCAGTC
>JAYRJH010000050.1:0-11397 GCA_041906415.1 Sphingomonas sp.
AGCAGCGTGCGGCCAAGCGAAAGCTCGCTGATCGCCAGCCCCGCCGACGGGCCATAGAGCGCCCGCTCGCCGTCCACCAGCCGCCGGAACAGCGGCACCGCGCCAGCGACGTCGCCCTTGCGCGTCATCCAGGCGGCGCGCATCTGCAACAGCGTCAGCGCGGGCGCGGTGTTTTCCTGATGCAGCCGAACGGCCGCCGCCTCGCCGCGCTTCATCACTGTGTCGGCATCGTCGAGCCGGTTGTCCTCGATCAGGTGGATCGACAGGTCGGCATAATGCGTCATCAGTTCGCGCGGGTTGTCAGCATAGGTTTTTTCCGCTTCAGGCAGCGCCGCCATCAGCAGCCGGATCGCGCCGTCGCGGTCGCCCTGCAGCCGGCGCATCTGCGCTTCGGCGCCGATGGCGTCGAGCCGTTCGGTGCGGAACCGTTCGGGGTCGGTCGCCCAGACGCGGTTGGCGGCGTCGAGTAGCGGCCTGGCCTGAACGAACTGGCTCATCGCCGTCAGGTTGACACCCTGCAACTGTTGCAACCTGGCCAGTTCGACAGGATCGCTGCGGCCGATGCCCTTGTCGAGCGCGCGCCGGGTAAGGGCGATGGCGCCTGCGGGCTTCTGGATCTCTCCGTATAATTCGGCGATTGCGAGGACGATGGAGGCGCTGTCCGGCGCGTTCGGGTCCAGCGTCGCAACCAGCGATTTCGCGCTGTCGTCAAGCATTTGCCCGGCGGTGACATCGCCGCCCAGTCCGCGATCCGAAGCGTCCGCAAACATTAGCGTCACCGCGCGATTGACGGCCTCGGCGTGCCGCGATTCCGCCCGCGCGATGTCGCGCTGCACGGCGACGCGATGGGCCTGCCATGCGAAGCCGCCCGCGCCGGCGGCCAGCGCCAGCACGCCCGCCGCGCTCGCCGCGACGCCCCAGCGATGCCGCCGCGCGAAGCGACGCGCGACATAGCCGGCGTTCCCCCTGCGGGCGACGACCGGCTCGAAGGCGAGGTAGCGGCGAATATCGGCGGCAAGCTCCTCGACCGTGCCATAGCGTTCACCCGGCTGGCGACGCATCGCCTTGAGCACGATCGCGTCAAGATCGCCCGCCAGCGCCTTCGCAGGGACCGGGGGTGATGGCTCGGCGGCGGCCATCCTGCTCGGCACCGGGGCGTCCTCGTAGAGCAGTCGGTGGAGCGCGGTCGGCAGGCTGGCGCCCTCGAACCGCCAGGGTCCACGCCCGACCAGCAGTTCGAACAGCACCGCGCCCAGCGAATAGATGTCGGTCGCCACGGTCGGCGCGCGCTGCTCGAACTGTTCGGGCGCGGCATATTCAGGCGTCATCAGCGCCATCGTCGCGGTGCGGTCGCCGGTCGTGTCCTCAACCAGCTTCGCGACGCCGAAATCGAGCAGCCGTGGCCTGCCGTCGCGATCGACCAGGATGTTCGACGGCTTTATATCCTGATGGATCACCAGCCGCGCGTGAGCATAGGCGACCGCGTCGCACACCTCGAGGAACAGCTTGAGGCGGGTGGCGAGATCGGCCTCGTGCGCCGCGCACCACGCGTCGATCGGCATCCCGTCGACATATTCAAGCGCCATCCACGAGCGTCCGTCGGGCGCGGTGCCACCGTCGATCAATCGGGCGATGCCGGGGTGCTCCAGCCCTGCAAGCAGCCGCCGCTCCGCCTCGAATAGCGGTCCGCGCGCGACCGCCTCGGGCCGTAACATCTTGAGTGCAGCACGCTGGTCGAACCCGTGGTCGTTGCGCTCGGCGAGATAGACTTCGCCCATGCCGCCGCGCCCGATCAGCCTGTCGATGCGGAAGCTGCCGATCATTGCGCCGGCCGACAGCGAGCTATAGCCTTCGGCGACGTCCTCCGCCTGCCATAGGGGCGCGTCGAGCACACCGGCGGTCTCGTCGGCCCTGAGCAACCGGCGCACTTCGGCGGCGATCGCGGGATCGACGCCGGTCAGCCGCGTCTCGCGCGTCGCCGGTGGCAGATCGACCAGCAGGTCGAACGTCTCGCGCACCCTCAGCCATTGCTCCCGCGTGAACATCATGCCGCCTCCCCCAGCGCGCGAATCGAGAATGATGCGGGACTATCCGCCCGAAACGATACGATGCCCAGCGTTGGCATGACCGCGCTCATTCTTCGGCGTCCCAAGCCCGGCAACGCCGGTCGAATATCGTGGCCGCGGGGCGCCACACCGCGACGAACCGGTGCTTTCCATGCGTCCGGTAGGCGTGAACATCGGCAAGCGACAGGCCGTCCCGCCGGGCCTGTTCGTCTCGCCGCGCAAACGCGGTCCCGCTCAGGTCGATCGCGGCGCGCCCGTCACGGGCACCCCCTGTTTCGAACAGCGCAGCGAAATATTGCCAGCGACCGATCCGATAGGGGCTGATCGCCAGCGCGACCAGGCCAGGACGCTTCAGCCGCTGCTTCAGCGCGGCCGCGCCGATCCAATATTCGACACTTTGCTGGCGGGTACGGCCGGGCCTGTAGATCGCCTGGAACCAGGGGGCGCCGGCAACCATGCCGACGGTGATTCCGGTCATGCGATAATTGTCGCGCATCGCTGCCAACGACGCATGGTAAAAGGCTTCCTGGCCGTGGGCGCCACCAGTCCCGGTCGACAGCGGGGCACGGCTCGACCAGACGGCGGTGAAGCGCGGACGACCATCGCCCCCGTCACGGACCGACAGGTCGAGAAGCCCGAGACCGGCCTGCATCATCCCGATCCGCGCGCGCTCCAACGCCGCCTGATCGAGTCCGGAACGTACCTCGCAACGATCGGCCGTCGCAGCCAGCAGCAATAGGGGGAACGGCATCATCCTGCCCGGATGGCGCGTCCTCCCGGCTGGCGCCTCCCACGATCGAGGGATGCAGGTCCGGCCTCCCCGGGCGATTCTCCTCCGGCTGGTTGAGGAGTTCCATTCATGATTGCCATGCTGCTCGCTCTGGCTGTATCCGCGCCGTCCACCATAACGATCGAGGTGGCGTGCAGCGGCGGTTTGCGGCCGCTGGTGCGTCGCGCGTACCTGACCGGCGACGGCAACGTGCGATTGGTGCGCACCGTCTATCATCCCGCCGACGCGACCGGGCATGTCGATCCCGACAAAGTGCTGCGCCTGTCAGTCCGGCTTGACGCGGCCGGCTTTGACCGGCTCGCATCGCCAAAGCCAAAATTCCATGTCTATGATGGCGTGACCTGCATGATCGGCAGGCGAACCGCGACCGGCTACCACGAAATCATCTTCGATCCCGGCGCCGACATGGCGGGTCGTCACAAGGCGGCGTTCGGGGTGGTCGATGCCGTCATGCACGACGCCTTCGCGATTGCCGACACCATCCTGCCCGCACCCGTAACCAACGCCGGCGGGTCGACTGCTCCCGATACCCCGGCCGATCCGCCGGTCGCCGGCACTCCGACCCAGATCGATCCTGACGCCAGGGAGAAATGAGATGCCCACCGCGCGCTCCCCATTTTCACGAATGTCCGCCATCGCCTGCGCCATACTGCTCGCAGCGGCAGTTCTTCCAACGCAGCAGGGCCTGGCACAGGTCAAGCCCGTCCTGAAGGGCCGGATACAGCCACGACCAGGCATCCCGACCGCCCCGGTGCGACCGTTGACGACGATCGAATGGATCGTACCCGACAATCTGGTCACCATCGCGACAAGCTCGTTCTACACCGTGAGCCGCAAACCGCTCGCGTCGAAAAACGGCTTGCCGGAAGCCGCCTCGCTCTATGTCGACAAGCTCTGGAAGCCGATCATCACCGACACGCCCATCCGACGGGACCCGGACAAAATCGACCTGTCGCCGATCTACCTTCATGGTTTCCGCATCGCCCGCATCGAAATCGAAGACATCACGGAATATCCACAAGGCTCCGGCACGAAGGTTTCCTCGCCGCCCGGCAGCATCAACGGCCATGCGTTCACCGATCGCAGGATGGAGTTTCCCGGCTCGATCGTCACCGGCAGTAATTCGAGAACGCTCTTCGTCCGGCCGATCGTGCACTATGTGACCATGCCGCGCGGTATCCCCGATTTCTGCCGGTCGACCTATCTGCTGCACATCTTCGTGACAGGTCCCAAGGGGACCGATCCGCTCACGGGCAAGCCGGTCCCCCAAAGCCCCGTCAACTGAACATGATATCCAGCAACACCAGGAGACAACGCATGAAACATCTGCCCGTCGCAATGATCCTGATCGCCGCCATCGCCTGCGCGGCACCCCTTTCGGCCGCAAACCGTCGGTCACATCACCCTGTGAGCGGGACGCGCCAGCACAAGCCGGACCTCGCCGATCTTGTCGCCGGCACCTATCGCGGTGATGTGACCGCCGATGCGAAAGGTGCATCGCACAATGGCGTAACCATAATCGTAACCCGCGCGGACAGGAACCTTGTCTATGTTGCATCCGACTATGCCCGACTGCCCACGGTACGCATCCCGATCGAGCTGGCCGGCGGCTCGGTGGTCAATGCAAGCGGGCAGAATACGTTCCTGATCGAGCGCGCGCGCGATCCGAATCGTCTCGATCTTTCGATCGACGGCGCGGCGCTGGTAGTTCGTCGATAGAGTGGCGTGTCGCGGGCAAGTCCGGCCATCGGATGCGATGAGAGCAAAGACACCAATGTGTGTCGGTTTTCACTCCATTCCCGACAAACAGGTGAAATCCGATACGTCAGCTCTCGGCGTAACCTGTCCTTCACGTACTCGCGTCGGAACGACGTAAGGTGGTCGATAGCCGCCTCCGCGGCGGGGGGCGAGAAACGGCAGCTCTCTGTGGTTCGCTGCCCGGAACCTGACAGTCGGCGAGCGGCCCAATGGCAGCCATTCGACAGACTGGCAGCCGCTATTGCGGCCGGAAACTTGCTCAATAGGCTTTGCCGCCCAAGCCATGGCGCTGGAACCATATTCGTCGAGATGGTGCAGCGGCGACGCAATCGTCACGATCGATCCCGATCGGTCGCTTCCCGGTGACGTAGCTGTGCAATGTTAACGTCATCGACGACGACGTTCTGCCAAGAACCAGTAGGTCCAGGAAGGTCATCCTCGTCCAGTTCCACTGCAATCCGGCTGAGCAGGTCGTGGCCGCCGGGCACGCGTTTGATGAGCGCATCGACGAACGGGATGTCGTCCGGCCTGACGTCCATCTCGAGAGTGCCTCCATGCAACCGTAACGCGAGAAGGCCATCGGCGATGAAGCGGCAAGGTGTGGCGATACATCCGTCGGCGTCAGCGCGTTCATTTGCGGACAATGCCAGATATTCGCGCTGCTTCCTGTATCGCTTCAAGATAGCATCGATGCGCGCCTCAAGGGTGGGCGGTACTGAAGCCGGCGTTTCGGACAGCGGTGCTTTCGGCGATACGGCTGCCGGGCCTTTTGCCTGCTCAACGCTTGTCCTGCTCGAACGCTCGCGCACCCACGGGTTGTCCATTTCGATCCGGACTTTGGCTTCGCCGCTTGACCCGTTGGCAGCACTCTTGTTAGCGGCTGCGGTCGATCTCCGACGAGCGGCCTCGCGGGCAGTCCGCAACGTCTCGCCGACCGACTGGCTCTTGGGCGGTCGCGGCGATGGCGTACCGGGCACTTCCCCGAGAGACGACACGGTGTTTGGACTCGCAAGTGAAGGAGGCGCGGGTCGGACGACGTCCGATCGAGAGCGTGGGCGCGGTTGCCCAGTGGGCGGCACCGGCGCAGGCGGTTCGGTGCGGGCTGATCCTATCGGCGGCAGATTAACCGATGCGACGCGTTGCGCATGCGCAACCGCGCGGTCCGTCTGGCGGTCGTCGTTCAATTTCGGCGCTGGCTCTTTCCCGGATGCCGCAATCGGTGCCGCTGCCGGGTCATCTTGGACCGCCTCAGGCGGCGTCGGCTTCTGCGCCGCCGACCTTGAAATCATCGCTTCCTGTTTATCGATTGCCTCGAGTCGGTCGTCGAGGCTGGGCCGGGCTATGATGTCTCTCAATACCGCGACGAGTTCCCGAGCTTCGTCCACGCGGGTGGCGATCAGCTGCCGCTCCTTTTGCATCCGCCCAATATCTTCGGCGCGGCGCTCATGATGTTTACGGCCTGGTGTGGACTTGCCTTCACCCTTGGCCGGCGGCGACGCGCCGCGCGTGGCATTGCTGAGCGGGGTGAACCGCCGCGTCCGACCTTCGCGCGCCATGGCGGCGTTGAGCACTTCGGCGGTACGAGCGCGGAACTCTGTGATGTAAGCGCCGGTGTTCATCCATGACAGCGTCTCGTTGGAGAACGCGAACGTTCCGTCCTCGACCCGTTCGAAAGGGCGCATGCTGAACATGATGTGCGCGTGATAGTTGCGCTGGTCGCCGTCTTTGTCAGGCCGGTGCAACACCGCAGCGTAGGGGATGCCGAGTTTCTCGAAGGGCGCGCAGACGTCGGCGAGCAACCGTTCCCGATCTTCAAGTTCATGCGGTAGCGCGATGACGAGCGACATGTAGATGTTGGCGTTGTCGCGGCCGAGATGCTCGAGCTCCTCAATCACTGCGAACACGCCGGCGATCGCGTCGGGATCGCGACTGATGTTACTGACAATCCCGCCGCCTTCGATCTCGCGCGCCGCCTCCCTCATGATGTAGCGTACCGCTTTGACGGCTTCGCCGCGGGAGTAAGCCCGTCCTCCGCCGTTTCCGCGCCCGCGACTGGTGAATTTGAAGTGAAACGAGGACAGCCCATCGCTGCCGACCTTCGACGGTCGAGAAACGCGCAAGCCGACGAGCGTTTCGAAGCGGCGGCTCTGCAGCGATCCCTTGCGCCGGCCAGCCACCCGCGCCGGCGCACACCGGATCGGAAAGCGGCCGCGGCCCATTTCGCGTGCTCCTTTGCGTAGTGCCCGCCCAACCGCCTTTGCGTCATGCTCGCGCTCGCGGGATTCGCGCTCGATCGTGCTGCGCTTCTTCACCGTTTGACGCCCCAGCGCCAATTGCTCGGCGACGTCACGCGCGTTCGCCGGACGGCCGTTCACCGTCCATCGGGTCATGCCCATACCGTTGCCCTCCCTCGAACAGTTATGGGGCCGCAGAGTTCTGGTGCGCTGCGGAGGCGACGCAAATCAGAACACTTTATCGCGCGCCCCATAACTTAACCCTCTCAATGGCCGCTTCAGTCGGTCCCGACTGCTATTGGAGCGACAGTTTTCCGTTAGCTGGGTAAAAGAAAGGGCGGTTGCGCATGCGCAACCGCCCACGGAAATCAGATCATCTGCGTGCGCCGGACGCGGTCGATCGCGGCCCGGAGAATCTCGACCAGCGCATCGAGTTCGACGTCGCCAGCATTGTCGAGCACGATCTTGATCGGTGCCGAGGCGCTGGTACGCCTGATCGTACCGACTTGCTTGCCGGCGTGCTCGAGCGGGATTCCGCCCTTCTTCGGCTTGTCGTCGGCTGCGGCGCGGCGGAGCTTGCCGAAAACCTGCTTCGCGGGCATGGGCTGGACACTGAGCGCAGCGACGGCATCGAGCAGCGCCTTAGCGGCGGGCGTGCTGTCGGGATCGCTTTCGCGGCCGACGATCTTCATGAACCACTCCGCGTCGGCCTGGGCGATATCGCGGTGGATCAGAACGTGGTCGCCGACATAGTCCACCACACGCGCCACATCGAGATTGCGGTGAATGGTGGACTTGTGGACGCCGCACTCGCGGGCAAACGCCGCTTCGGATTTGAAGAACTGGATCGCCTGCTGGTAGAAGCGGCCGCGCTCGAGCGAACTGATGGGCGGGCCACCTTCCAGTTCCTGCGCAACGAGACGGTAGGCGGCTTTGTCGTCGAGATCGCGAACCTCGATCATCACCTCTCGGCGATCGTCCGGATGCGCCCGGTTGAACTCGCGGATCACCTCAACGAGCCAGGTACGTCCGATCGCCTCGTAGCCATTCCCAACCCGGCGGACGACGACCGCGCCACACTGTCCCGACATCTCGAAGACTTCGATCTCGCGGTCGAGCGAGATTCGATCGGTCACCTCGATATCGAGGGCGACACGGTCCCATGTGACGATTTGATCGGTCGAAGCAGATACCATGTCGGGTTTGGGAAGTCGCTGCTCAGCCTCCGTCCGGTCGTGCGGGCGATCGGATAAGCTACTCTCTTCGACGTCGATCAACCCGAGGACGTCGTCGGGCAGGTCGCCTTCCTCGTATTTAAAAAGATCGTTTGGTTCGGTCATGACATTCTCCATGCTGATGGAGAACACGGCCTAACTCATCGCGGGATGCCGATTCGGGGGGCTACCCCTCCGGTGCGGCCTGCCGGGAGACTTAACGCAAACCGAGGTGCATGGGTGAACCGCAGCCCCCCAACCGGGCCGGCGCGAAAGAGGACGGCCGGCGTCGGGCAATTTTCGCCGACATAGCCGACCTTCACGCCGCCTTGATCGGCCGTCGAAACCGGCCTTTCGTTCGCACGGCGAATTATGGTGCCTTCGGGGCCGGAAATTGAAAGATCGGATTTATTCGCGGGGCGGCGGAAGCAGCCGTCAGCTCAAGCCTTGGCAAGCTATCCGAATGAATTCGGCAGTCACATCTTCTCCTTCAACCCCACCCTTATCAGCCACCAGTTGACCGGATAGCTGGTCGCGAAGCCGCCGAGCATCGCGAGCTGCATGGCGAACCAGAATTCGGGACTGGCGACCCGAGCAATGCCACCGAAAGCATGGCTGAACCAGCCGAACTGGATCAGCGCCATCCCCCCGTACATGCCGACCTGCCACGCGCTGATCGACAGGATATCGGCCTTCAGCGCGGCGACGATGCCTTCGCCGACCGACAGATCGCGCATCGGTTTGATAGTGAAATACTGGAACACGATGCCCAGTCCGAAGGCTAGAATGAAGTCAGGGATCCACACGGCGAAGGTTTTCTCGGCGAACAGGCTGTGCCAGCCGAACCAGACCGCGATCGTCGGCACGGCGAACGCCAGCCACTCGGCGATGATGTCGCCAAGCGTGCAGCCTGCGCCGCAGTGGCTCGATCCCTTGAGCACCATCGCCGCGAACGGCGGCTTGGCCTGCTCTTGGCCCGCCGCCGGGGCTCGTCCCCAGGTGTAATAGGCCGCCAGCCAAAGCACGCTGCCGAACAGGGCGGTGACCGGCCAGACGATCGCCATAATCCACATCTTCTGTGGCCGCCGCATCTCGTCGAGTGCGATGATGACGGCGCAGGCGAACCCGAGCGCCAGCGACAGGGTCGCCAGCGTGTGGAGCCAGGCCGGGAAAGTGCCGAAATCCATTTTCTCTCCTTTTGCTGCCGAGATTTACGCCATGTGTAAGGCGGTCACCGCGCGTTCGATCATGATAAAATACGCAGCCACGCTTATGATCCCTCGGAAATATCTGGCGAGGGGTCGCGCGAACTCGCGCGTATTAATGCATGTGAGCAGGAGAAGATGATGATGGTCGATCTCGATCAGATGCTGGACGCGCTCGCGCATGCCGAGCCGCCCCCCCGATTGGAGCGGCTCGGCGCGGACGTCATCGCGGAGGTTCATGTCCTTGCCGACCGCGATCGGCGGGCGCCGCCGCGCCTCGCAATCGCGGCGGCAATCGGGGCTGCGGTGATGGGGGTCGCCGGCGCTGGCCTGCCCGCAGCGACGCCTGCGGCAGCAAGCCTCGCGCCGCTCGGCGGCGCATCGCCGCTCGCGCCGTCGACGCTGTTGCTTGGCGACCAATGACGCGGGCGCGCTGGACCTGGGCGATCGTGCTCGCCGCTTTCGTCGCGGCAGTGGCCGGCGTGTTCGTCGGCCGCGCGCTGATCCCGCCGCGGCCGACGCCGAGCGCCGAATTGCACGCAGTGCTTCACCGCCAGCTTCATCTCGATGCCGGCCAGCAGGCAAGCCTTGAGATACTCGAACGGCGCTTCGCGTTGCGCCGCCAAGCCATCGAGCTCAAGATGCGTGCCGACAATGCCCGGCTCGCCGCCGCGATCGAGGCCGAGCACGGCGACGGCCCACAGGTCAACGCCGCGGTCGATGCTTCGCACCGGGCGATGGGCGAGTTGCAGAAGGCAACGCTCGCGCACATTTTCGCGATGCGGCAAATCCTGCGCCCCGATCAGGCTGCGGCATTCGATCGCGCGGTGGTGAAGGCATTGACCGCCAATCCGCAGTGACGGCTGAAACGCCGACCGACGACGGCGCGCTTGCCGCCCGGTCACTGGCCGGCGACGACGCCGCATTCGCCGAGATCATGCGGCGTCACCGCGCCGCGATCTATCGGCTCGCGCTCGGCATTACCGGCGATCCCGAAACCGCGCTCGACCTGACGCAAGACAGCTTCGTCGCCGCCTATCGCAATCTCGCGCGCTACGATTCGGCGCGTCCGTTCAGGCCCTGGCTTACGACGATCGCGCTCAACCGCTGCCGCGACTGGCGGCGCCGACAGCGGGTGCGTCGCCTGTTTTCCTTCGCCTCCGACCCGCAGGTCGCGATCGACGCGGCGGCTGACGACACGCCCGATGCGGAACGCCAGATCGCGAGCCGCACCGAGATCGCGACGCTTGCTCGACACATCGCGCAGCTGCCCGCCAGGCTCCGCGAAGTACTGCTGCTGCGCACGGTGGAAGGACTGAGCCAGGCCGAGACCGCCGAGGCGCTGGGCATCACGATCAAGGCAGTCGAAACCCGCCTGGCGCGCGCACGAGCGACGCTTGTGGAAAAACTTGGGCGGGGTTGAGGGATCGTTCGGCGCGCTGCGTATCTCCTCATGAAACCAATCACTCTTACGACCCGGAAAGCTTTGATGACCTCCCTGATCAATCGTCGACAGATATTGCGCGGCGCGGCTGCGACCGGGGCGGGGCTCGCCGCCGCATCGTGGATGCCCGCCTGGGCGCAGCCCGTCTCGCGCGGGATCGCCGCGGCCATCCCGAGCGTGTCGGGAAGCGACATCCGGCTCGAGATCGCGCGACGCACCGCGATGATCGACGGCAAGCCGTTCCACGCGATCGGCATCAACGGCACCACGCCGGGGCCGCTGATCCGCCTGCGCGAGGGGCAGGATGTGCGGCTCGACGTCACCAACCGGCTCGACGTGTCGAGTTCGATCCATTGGCACGGCCTGCTCGTGCCGCCGCAGTTCGACGGCGTGCCCGGCGTGTCGTTCCCCGGCATCGATGCCGGCACGACGTTCAACTATGCGTTCCCGATCAAGCAGGCGGGCACCTATTGGTATCACAGCCACTCGGGCGGACAGGAGCAATCGGGGCTGCACGGGCCGATCGTGATCGATCCGGCCGGTCCCGACCCGGTCGCCTACGACCGCGAGCACATCATCTTCCTGTCGGACGACAGCCAGCTCTCGCCCGAGATGATCTTTCGCCGGATGAAGGTCAATTCCGGCGGCATGAACTTCCAGCGGCAGACGCTCGCGGGCCTGCTCGC
>JAYRJH010000525.1:0-1195 GCA_041906415.1 Sphingomonas sp.
TGGCCACCCGCAAGGTCGCCAACGGCACCACGCGCGCCGCGGCCGAGAAGCTTGCCCAGGAAATCGCCGGCTTCGCGCCGACGGCGATCGCCGTCGACCGGCAGACCGCCTATGCCGCCCATGAGGGCGATGTGAATGTCGCGGTCACCGGCGAAGTGCGGGCCTCGCACGAGGTCTTCGCGACCGAAGGCCTGCCCGGCGTGACCGAGCTGCTGGGCGTCGAGCGGCCCGCTTCCAAGGTCCTGTCGCTCCCCGTTGTCGCCGCAGCCTAGGGCGACGCGACAGCGCCAGGCGCTCTACGGCGCCGAAAGGGAGCGCGCTCCAGACACGGCGCACTGTGACGATCTGAATTGTCCACAGGAAGTTGCGCGATCAATGCGCACCACGGCCGATATGGCCGGCTTCAGTGACGTGGCGCGCCCAGGAAGATTCGAACTCCCAACCTTCTGATCCGTAGTCAGATGCTCTATCCAGTTGAGCTATGGGCGCCTGCGGCCAAGTCGCGCGGCCCGCGTCAGCGGGTCGAGGCCGGGTAGGTAGCCAAATCGTCGACCCGGCGCAAGCGATTCCGCCCCGTGCCGCGAGAACTCCCCATTTTGGCTCATGTGGATCATTCGCCTGTTACATTAGGGCAACGCTTGGGAAATCGGGTTTTTGTAAGGGAAGTCCACGCTTGTCGAGAGCTAGGGGTTTTCAGTAGCATCCCTGTGCTGCTATTGGGGCTGGTGCTTCCGTGGCACGTCAGTCGTGTGAAAACGCGGACGGGCGATCTGTGGGTGCCCAACGAAAACGGATCGGACCAAGGTACGTGAAACCGATGGCCAACTGGACCGCGCGCGCTGCCTGTCTCCTGGCGGCGCTTGTCGTCGCGGGCTGCGACGATCCGTTCGGGGGTCCGCCCAGCGTCGCACCGGCATCATCGATCACCGCGACGGGTGGCGCGACGGTCAGCCAGCGTGTCCAGCAATTGCGGGCCGATCAGGGCGCGCTCACCGCGGGCGTGATGGCCCAGGTCAACCAGCTGCAGGCCCTGCGCACGTCGATCGCCGGAGAGGCGCGCAGCTACAACACCGATGTCAGCCAGATCACCTCGCGCCTGTCCGTGGGCACGACGCCAGCCAACCCCGAGCTGGTCGGCCGCTGGAACAGCGCGCAGATGCACCTCGACAAGATCACCGGCGATATCGGCGGGCTG
>JAYRJH010000525.1:1205-1604 GCA_041906415.1 Sphingomonas sp.
TCGCTGGCTACCCAGGTCACCACCCAGGCGTCGGTGGCCGGCCACCTGCTCGACACCATCCGCTCGACCTACAATGTCGGCGGTGCGGTCGACGAGGATCACCGCCATCTGCGCCAGATCGAGGCCGAGACCAACCGCACCATGCAGGCGATCGACCGCCTGATCGGCGAGCTCAACGGCGAGATTTCCAGGCAGAACGCCTTTCTCGCCGCCGAGCGCGCCAACCTCGCCGGCCTGAGCTACGGCGTCAGCGCCGGCCGCCTCGGTGGTGGTCCGGCCACCGCCGGCGCGCCGCGTCCGTACCCGGGACGCCGCACCAACTGACCGCATACCCGATCGCCATGATCGCGCTCGCGGGATCGTGAGCGCGCCGTGCGCCCGTTCTCGTAGCAATTGCGT
>JAYRJH010000526.1:0-1593 GCA_041906415.1 Sphingomonas sp.
GGCACCCACCATGTGTTGATCTGGAGTGGCCCGAGATCGTGCGTTCCGTTGGTATTGGCGACCTCTGCGCCGATCCAGCCCGCCTCTTGCTCGCGCAGGCCCCAGAGCGTCTTTTCGAGCCAGCCATAGCCGCGCGCGGCGACGCGAATGCAGCGAGCGATCTCAGCCGCCTCGCCAGGCGCGCCCGGTTTCGCCAGCGCAGGCGCGGGCGTCAGCGCGGCGGGCAGGAACGCAATCGCCGCGAGCACCGTGCCGAACATCGACTGGCGGTTCGGGCCTCGTCGACGACCGCTCATAGCGGCGTCCGATCACGATAGCTGGACGGTGTGCGTCCGACGCGATCCCGCGGCGAGAAGCGGCCGGGTTCGAAGGGCCCGCCAGTTAGAAGCGCCAGCAATCGCTGTCCCGACACGATCTCGATGCCGTCCGCGCCGGAACAGACTGTGCGGCTCATCCCGCCGGTGCGGCCGGTGTGGACAAACATGCCGCGCCGTTTCCGGGTGGCGCAGAGCATAGCGAACTCACGCACATGCTCGGGCTTGATGGCGTCGCGATAGCGCTTCGCCTGGATCAGCCAGCGCTGGCCATCGATGATGACTTCGCCATCGACCCCGCCGTCCCCGGTATAGCGACGATTGCGGATCACGCGGTGCCCGCGCCGCTCGAAGGCCTCCAGCAGCAATTCCTCGAACGCCAGCGGGTCCATCGCGCGAAGCCGTGCATAATGCAGCGCGGCGGGCTGGTCGCGATCGCGTCCGCATAACTGCTCGCACATCGTGCGCGCCTGTCGCCGTCGCCAGCGATGGGTGATCGGTATGCGATAGCTGCGGTATATCAGGGTAAGCAGAGCGGCACCGAATATCGCGATTAGCAGCTGTTCCATCATTCTCTCCTATCGGTCATGTCCACCACCATGACCGCCATGATCATGCTGCGGTTGGGGATCTGGCCTAGCCTCTGACTGTTGGGCAGGTTCGCGAGCGCCGCCGCGATCGGGCTCCGCCGGTGCGTGCTGACGGTCTCGTTCGATCGTGCCGCGCAGGAAGCGGTCGACCAGCGAAGCAGCCTCCTGCGCGCGGCCGGCGAGTATCTCGGCAAGACTGTTCGGGCGGGGTTCGGAGCGGCCCTGCCGTTTCCGCTCGCGCTGCTCCCGCTCGGCCTTGCGGGCGTCGCGCTCGCGGGCATTCTCCTCGCGGGAGCGGTCGTGCCGGTCCTTGTGGCGAAGTCCCCGCATCTTGTGGCTGTCGGCCCTGATCCGGCCGAGCCCTTCGAGCGACGAGGTCTTCTCGCCCGATCGCGAGGCGAGCTTTTCCGCGAGACGTTGCTGGCTCTCGGTCCAGAGCTTCACGCCATAGGCGGCGCGAGTGATGGCGGTGTAATAGTTCTGACCGTTGACGAGGCCGGATTCCACAGGCGCTAGCGCATAGACGCGGTCATAGGTCTTGGACTGCGACGAATAGACGGTTTCCGAATACCCATGATCCCAGGTCCGGTGGGCCGAGAGATCGACCTGCTGGACGCGCTCGCCGCGGTCCCATCTGATCGTCGCGATATTGCCCTCGAGCGCCAGAACGGTGCCGCGTTCGGCATTCT
>JAYRJH010000527.1:0-1592 GCA_041906415.1 Sphingomonas sp.
CGCACCAGCGCATCCGCCATCAGCGCCGCGCTGCCGATCGGGGTGAGCGCGATCACCCAGCGCAGCAGCCGCCTGAACAGCGCCAGGGCGGAGGCGTTGAACGCGAGGAACGCTTCCCCCGCCTCCCCGATCCTGACGGCGGCCGCGCCGACGGCGAGCGCGATCACGATCACCTGAAGCACGTTGAAGGAAAGCGACGTCGCGCCGCCCGCCCCGTTGGTCGCGGCTATGCCCAGGAAGTTCGACGGCACCAGCCCCTTGAGGAAATCGAGCCACGATCCGCTCGCTCCCGGCGCGGCGGCGGCCGCGCGGCTGACGGAGGTGTGCAGGCCGGGCTGGATCGTCAGGCCGAGCGCGATGCCGATCACCACCGCGATCAGCGCCGTTATGGCGAACCACGCGAGGGTGCGCGTCACCAGCGCCGCCGCATTCTCAAGACTGCGCAACGCGGCGACGGAGGCGACGATCGCGGTGAACACCAGGGGCGGCACCAGCGCCTTCAGCAATTGCACGAAAATCTGGCCGAGCGTGTGCGCCGCCGCGCCGATCGCGCCGCCGTCCGTGCCCAACGACCGCGCCACGACGCCCGTCGCCAGCCCGACGAGCATGCCGATCAGCACCTGCGCCCCGAAAGAAACCCGCTTGCTCATATACCCGGCCGAAATTCCATTGTCTGGCCGTGCGTTACACCCGTTGAGCGCGGGTGCGTGGCGAGTTCTGCTTTGCCGGCCTAAAGCTGCGCGATAGGCCGCTCGCGGGTCAATTCACCGTCTCCGGCGGAGCCACCGGCAGCGGCAGGGGCGCGACCGGCACGCCCTCCTCGATCAGCGCCTTCGCCTCGGCCGGCGTGGCCTGCCCGTGGATCGCGGCATGGTCGCGCTCGCCGAGATGCATCGATCGCGCCTCCTCCGCGAAACGGTCGCCGACCCAGCGGGAGCCTTCCAGCGCCCTGGCCTGCGCCGCCGCCAATGCCTTCAGCGCCTGCTTCATATGCTCGGGCGGCGGTGTTCCGGCGCGCTCGCCCTTGGGGGAGACGCGCGGGGCCATCACCGCCTTCGCCACGTCGGTCGCGCCGCACATCGGGCAGGCGATCATCCCGCCTGCGCGCTGCTGCTCGAATGCGTCGGAGGAGGCGAACCACACTTCGAACACATGCTCGTCCGGGCAGCGCAGGTCGAAGACGATCACGGCATCACCCGAACCGGCGGGATCGGCCGCCGGTGGTCGATCACCGGGATGCGCCCGCGCACCGCCGCCACGGCGCCGGGGTCGACCTCGGCGAAGCCGACGCAGGGCGCCTCGCCCATGTCGAGCAGCACCTCGCCCCATGGATCGACGACCAGCGAATGGCCGTAGGTCTCACGCCCGTCCTCATGCCGCCCGGTCTGCGCGGCCGCGACGACGAAGGCGGCGGATTCGATCGCCCGCGCGCGCATCAGCACATGCCAGTGCGCCGCGCCCGTCGGCCGGGTGAAGGCGGCGGGGATGCTCAGCACGGTCGCGCCGGCATCGCTGAGCGCGGCGTAGAGGCCGGCGAAACGCAGGTCGTAGCAGATGCTCAGCCCCAGCCGGCCGAGCGGCGTATCGACCGC
>JAYRJH010000528.1:0-1589 GCA_041906415.1 Sphingomonas sp.
CGGGCCGCGCGCTCGCGCACGCCGGCGGCGTCGAGGAAGCGGGCGACGCGGTCGGTCGGCTGCGCGCCGACGCCAAGCCAATGCTTCGCGCGATCGACGTTCAGCACCACGCGCTTCTCGTCATCCTTCTTGAGGAGCGGGTTGTAGTTGCCGATCTTCTCGATGAACTTGCCGTCGCGGGGGCTGCGCGCATCGGCCACGACGATGCGGTAATAGGGGCGCTTCTTGGAGCCGCCACGCGACAGGCGAATGCTGATTGCCATTGTTAAGTCTTCCTTCCAACTATCTCGATTGATTCACTTCTTGAATTTCGGAAATCCCGGCGGCAGGCTTCCCGCGCCACCCGGCAGACCGGGCAGGCCCGATCCAGCCTTGCCCAGCACGTCACCCAGCTCCGGCCCGCCGAGCGCATTGCCCAGCCCGCCGAGCCCGCCCTTGCCGAGCATCGCCATCATCCCCTTGAGCCCGCCCATCTTCTTGATGCGCTTCATCGCGGTGGACATTTCCTGGTGCATCTTCAGCAGCTTGTTGACGTCCTGCACGTTCGTGCCGCTGCCCTTGGCGATACGGATCTTGCGCTTGGCGTTGATCAGCTCCGGCTTGGCCCGTTCCTTGGGCGTCATCGAGGTGATCATCGCGTCCATGCGGAGCAGGATGCGCTCATCGACCGCGCCGGAAGCCATCGCCTGTTGCGCCTTCTTCATGCCGGGGATCATCCCGGCGAGCGCGCCCAGCCCGCCCATCCGCCGCATCTGCGCGAGCTGACCGCGCAGGTCGTTCATGTCGAACTGGCCCTTGGAGAGCCGGGCGGCCATGCGCTCGGCGTCTTCCTGCTGAATCGCCTCCGCCGCGCGCTCGACCAGCGACACCACGTCGCCCATGCCGAGGATGCGGCCGGCGACGCGCTCGGCATGGAACGGCTCGATCGCATCCATCTTCTCGCCGGTGCCGGCGAACTTGATCGGCTTGCCAGTGACGGCGCGCATCGACAGCGCCGCGCCGCCGCGCGCATCGCCGTCCATGCGGGTGAGCACAACGCCGGTCAGCGGCACCTGCTCGGAGAAGCTCTGCGCGACGTTGACCGCATCCTGCCCCGTGAGCGAATCGACGACGAGCAGGATTTCCCGCGGTTGCGCGATCTCCGCCACCGCCTTCATCTCGTCCATCAGCGCCTGATCGACGTGGAGGCGGCCCGCCGTATCGAGCATCAGCACGTCGAAGCCCTGGAGCTTCGCCGCCTGCAACGCGCGCCGCGCGATATCGACCGGCTGCTGGCCGGCGACGATCGGTAGCGTCTGCACCTCGATCTGGGTGCCGAGCGTCGCGAGCTGTTCCTGCGCCGCCGGGCGATTGACGTCGAGCGACGCCATCAGCACCTTCTTGCGCTCCTTGCCCGCCAACCGCCTCGCGATCTTGGCGGTGGTGGTCGTCTTGCCCGAACCCTGCAGGCCGACCATCATCACCACGGCCGGCGGCGCGACGTTCAGGTCGAGCTCGGCATCCTGCGGCTCCTTGCCGCCGAGCATGTCGATCAACGCGTCATGGACGATCTTGACGACCTGCTGCCCCGGCGTGACCGAACGCAGCAC
>JAYRJH010000529.1:0-1159 GCA_041906415.1 Sphingomonas sp.
TGCGGGCTTCACCCTTGTTGAGGCCCGCCTGGGTGCGCCGGCGCAGATCGATGTCGCGCAGCCAGTCGAGCATGAAGATCGAGCGTTCGAGGCGGCCAAGCTCGCGCAGCGCGAGTGCCAGTCCATTCTGTCGCGGATAGGCGGACAGGCGGCGCAGCATCGCCGAAGCGGTGACTGTGCCGGTACGGATCGATGTGGCGAACCGCAGCAGTTCATCCCAATGCGCGGCGACATGACCCAAAGCGATCGGCTCGCCCGTCATGCCGCTGAGCAAGGGGCCAGATTCCTGGCCGGGCAGGAGGTGCAAGCGACGCTCCTTGATATCGCGCAGGCGCGGCGCGAAGCGGTAGCCGAAGAAGGGCATGAGGCCGAACACATGGTCCGATGCTCCACCCGTATCGGTGTAGTGCTCCTCGATCGTCAGACCCGTCTGGTGGTATAGCAGGCCATCCAGCACATAGGGCGCTTCGCCGGCGGTCGCCGCGATCACCCGACTCGCAAAGGGACCATATCGATCCGAGACATGGGTGTAGAAGGCGACGCCCGGTTCGTTGCCGCTGCGCGCGTTGATGTCACCGATCGCGGCCCCACGACCACCGGCATGAAATTGCTGTCCGTCGCTCGACGAGGTGGTGCCGTCTCCCCACAGCGCAGCGAGCGGCATGGTGCGATGGGCGTCGATCAGCCTTCCCAGCGCTTCACCATAGGCGGTCTCGCTGATATGCCAGTCGTGGAGATGGGCGAGTTGGCGCAAACTCGCGCCCCGGCAGGTTTCCGCCATGCGCGTGAGACCGAGATTGATGCCATCGGCAAGGATGACCGTAAGCAAAGCATTGCGATCGTCGACCTCCCGGCCCGAACGCCGATGGATGAAGCATTCACTGAACCCGGTCCAAGCATCGACCTCAAGCAGGAGATCGGTAATTTTCACGCGCGGCAGCCGATCATAGGCGGCACGGCGGGCCATCTCGGTGGCGGGCGGCGTTGCCGCCTTCAGCGGGGAGATGATGAGGCCGTTTTCGTCAAGCCTGACCTGGGGCAGCTCGCCCTGTCGTGCGAGGACCGTCACCTGTTCAATCGCCGTATCAAGCCTGGTGCGCCTTTCCTCGATATGGCGCTCAAAGTCCGTTTCGATGGCGAGCGGCGGCGGCCCCTTCTC
>JAYRJH010000529.1:1169-1583 GCA_041906415.1 Sphingomonas sp.
GGTGGGATGAGGTAGCTGTCGAAATCACGAAACTGGCGGCTTCCCGCGACCCATATGTCTCCCGCTCGCAGCCGCTCGCGTAGCTGGGACAAGGCGCATAGTTCATATGCAGCACGGTCGACGATGCCATCGCGCAGGACGAACGGCCTCCATGCGGACGGCACAAAGCGCAGCGGCAAGCGATCAGGCAAGCGCCGTTTGCCGGTCCGGTATAGCTCCGCGATGATGGCCAGCGCTGACAGAAGCCCCTGCACCGCACCGGCGCCGCGAAATTCGAAGGTGTTGAGGAAGGGGCCGGCAAAGAGCTTTACCGTGCGATGCCGCTCGATCAATTCAGCGGTGCGATCGACGGTTTCCGGTCGCCCGAGCAATTCGGCCTGCTCGACCGCCGCGGCAAAGCGCTGCCAATCGAGC
>JAYRJH010000051.1:0-11238 GCA_041906415.1 Sphingomonas sp.
CACCGGACCATCGGGAGCCGTTTCGGGCGCCCACAGGAACTCTCCTGGCCGTAACGCTTCCACGCTCGCCGCGATCGATCCTGGATCAAGCGCCATAGCGCGGATCGGAGCGGCGGTCAGGCAGAGCGCGGCAGTCATGGTGCCGGCAAGAAGCGTTCGGCGCGAGAAGCGTGTCGATGGTGCGTGGGATGCGCCGGCCGTTGCCACGGCAGTGAGCGTCGGGGTTCGCAATATGATGTCTGGTGTTGTGATCTTATCCATCCTCTTCTGATCAGGCCATAATATCGGTCTGCTTCGCGACGGCCAGCGAATCCTTGCCGAAGAACATTTCTGTCCGTCCTGCAAATACACGGCGACACGTTCCTTGGTTGGCGGACCACTGCTGCTATGTTGCGTCGATATGACCCCGCGAACGATTCTGTTTCCAACCGATTTTAGCGGTCGCTGCGACCGAGCCCGCGACCGCGCGATACAGCTGGCGAGCGAGTGGCGCGCACATCTGGTTCTTCTCCATGTTCAGAGGGATCCCGATCCCGCAGACATGCTCGACGGACTGCAGGCTGCCGAGAGTCGCCTTCATGCCCGCTTGCGGGCGGAGGTGGCGGACCCGGATATTCCGGTCGAGACACGCCTCGCCACCGGCGCCGTCTCGCAGGCGGTGCTGGAAGCGTCAACCGCATGCGGGGCGGATCTCATCGTGACCGGCATCTCGCGCCATGACGATATCGGGGATTTCCTGATCGGCACGACCGTGGAGCGCATGATACGCCATGCTCATGCGCCGGTGCTTATCGTGAAGGAAAAGACTCAGCACCACTATCGCCGGGTCTTGGTCGCAACCGATTTCTCCGGCTGCTCGGCCCAGGCGCTTCGCACGGCCATGGCCGCATTCCCCGCTGCCGAGATCACTCTCGTTCACGCCTATCACGTGCCGCTGGAGGCACTTCGGGGCCGGGAAGGGCCGGCAGCTGCGCTGCAGGCCAGGATAGCCTATGATCTGGATGCCTTTCTGGACAGGACCGATCTGCCCGCCGACGCACGCGACAGGCTGGATATCAATGTCGACTATGGCGAGGTTTGCGAGGTTGTCCGCAATCATGTGAAGCTGAGCGAAACCGACCTGGCCGTGATCGGAACGCACGGTCGATCGGCCCTGACGGTGGCGGTGCTCGGCAGCACGGCGCGGGCGCTGCTCAGCCGTCTCGATTGCGATGTCCTGCTCGTGCGCCAGCAGCCGCAGGCGGATGCTGCCGTCTGATCCGGATCGTCATCCTTGCCTGCCTGGGCTTCGTCGCGGCGTCGATGCTCGCGACCTGGGTCTACGGCCTGTTCGCCAGTCGCGCGCAGGGGGAGCCTTCCTACGCACTGTCGATCGAACGCGGCCGGACGCCGCTCGATCAGCGTATTGGCGCCACGACGGATGCGCACCCCGGTGAGAGCGGCCTGCTTTTGCTGGACGAGAATCTCGACGCCTTCGCGGCACGTGGATTGTCGGCGCGCAAGGTCGAGCGCTCGCTCGATCTGATGTATTACATCTGGCACGACGATCTGACCGGCCGCCTTCTTCTGGCCGAGGCCCTGTCCGCGGCCGATCGCGGCGTCAGGGTGCGGATCCTGATCGACGACATCGGCACCAGCCATACATCTGATGCGATGATCGCCATGGCGCATCATCCGCATATCGAGATCCGTATCTTCAACCCGACCCGGGCGCGGCAGGGCGGCTTGCGGCGCGGCATCGAAATGATGCTGCGCGCCTTCAGCGTGACCCGGCGCATGCACAACAAGGCCTGGATCGCTGATGGCCGCGTCGCCATCCTTGGCGGGCGCAATATCGGCGACGCCTATTTCGATGCCGCGACGCAAACCAATTTCCGCGACATGGACGTGCTGGTGATGGGGCCAGCCGTCGCCCAGACGGAGAAGATCTTCGACGATTACTGGAACAGCGGCCTGGCGTTGCCGGTCGATAGGCTTTCGCCCTTGAAAGATCCTGGCGTGGCGCTGACGCGGATCGCCGCCGAATTGAGCAACGCTGCCAATGAGGCTGCCGCGCGCCCCTATCTGGAGCGCATCGCCAAACGGCTCTCGCTTCTCGATCCCGAGACCACGCGGCCCGACTGGACTCGCGCCGCCCGCGTGATCGCCGATCCGCCGCGCAAAGTGCTGGGCAAGGAGGGCAAGAACTGGCTGATGCACGACCTGCTGCCGGTCTTCGATGCGGCGCGGGAAAGGCTTGAAATCACTTCGCCCTATTTCATCCCCGGCGAGGAAGGCACGGCGGCGCTCGCCGCGATTGCGGCAAAGGGGGTTTCGGTCTCGGTCCTGACCAATTCTCTTGCGGCAACCGATGTCGCCGCGGTCCATGGCGGTTATGCGCGCTACCGTGTTCCGCTGCTCGAGGCAGGGATCAAGCTCTGGGAATTGCGGCCCGAGCATCAGGAGCGGGACTTTTCCCTGCGAGGATCGAGCCGGGCAAGCCTGCACACCAAGGCTTTCACTGCCGACGGGCATATGGGGTTCATCGGCTCGATGAACCTGGATCCTCGTTCGGCTTCCCTCAACACGGAAATGGGCGTCCTCTTCGAGTCCGAGGCCCTGGCCCGGAAGATGGCTGCCATCTGGCAGCGCGATACCGCGCCCTCCCGCAGCTATGAGGTCTGTCTGACGTCGGATGGCGACGTGGAATGGGCCGGGAGCCGGAACGGCGTGCCCGTCCGATACGACCGGGAACCGGAAGCCTCGTTCTGGCGCAGACTAACCGCACAGGCCATTGGCCTTCTGCCGCTGGAATCGCAGCTTTGACCCAAGCAGGCTTTCGGCGCCGTCTTCAATTTTGCGTGTTGCCGACGAATGGACCGTCTGCGACGGGGACCTGTTTCCTTGAGATCATGCGCTTGAGCGCGGATCGTTGTCGGAGCGCAGAAATCTGCTCCAGTCGATCTGGGCGAGCGCAGCAAGCAGGATGATCATGCCGATCTGCATCGCGATGCCCCACGGACTGGTGAGGCGCTCGGTAAAGACGTCACCCAGGCTCGATTTGCGGATCACGCCTGCTGTCGCGGCATAGATCGAATAGGAGACGAGACGCCCGACGAAAAACGCTGCTGTGAACTTCCCCAGCCTGATACCCGCAAGGCCGGCCGCTTCGAACAGTTGCGCCGAGGGAAGCGGAGAGAGAGCGAACAGTGCGAGCCCGAAAATCGCGCTTTTCGGTCGGTCCTCGACGACTTTTTTCGCTGCTTCGAGGTTGCGCTTTTGTTTCGCGGGCAAATAGTCCTTGAGAAATCGAAAGCCCCAGGCAAGCAGCAAACGTCCAAGAGCGGCCGCGAGCGCGCCAATGAACACGATCAAGGCGACAGGCAGATCGGTCGTCAGGCCATAGAGAACGATGATCGACCATGTCGGGGGACCGAACGCGGGCAACAGGTTGATACCAAGGACGATCAGGAAGAGAATCAGGCACGCGGTCATTTCGCCTTCGGCGTTATCGCATTTGCACAGGGTCAGCGAGCCGGATGGGAGAGATGTCTTTCAGCCTGTCAATCCATGCGTCTACTTCTCGACGCGCGTCCAGATCTGCGACCGGCACCCGATGCGCCCGACGAGGCAGCCGTTCGCCTCGAGCCTGTTGCTGTCGAGTACCGTGACGCGCCCGGTGAAGGTCCGGCCGATATCGGGCACGAAAACGCGGCCGCGCCACACGCCGGGCTGCTCCTGCTCGAAATCACGAAACAGCTGTGCGCCCACCAGAGGATCCGGGCTGCCCTTGCGCGCATCGGCTTTCGCCTTGTCGTTAGCCCAGACGACGACACCGCACATCCTGTCGTCGCACGGTTGCGCGCGGATATGCACACTGTTTGCAGGGTTGCGCCAGATAGTCCCGGAAATGCTCGATGCCGGAGCATTTCCGACCGTTGCCGCCAGGATGAGCAAGACCGAAAGCGGTTTGTATCCTCCGATCATCCTGGCGTTTCCTTTGTTGTTCGGGGCAGGGCACCCTTGCCGCACTAAGTCTATAGCTTACCGATGCGGCGCAGACCCATGGCGAGGATGATGAGGAAGGTTCCTCGCAGCAGGAAGCTCAGGCCGACCGCCAATGCCAGGAAGGCAAGTCCGGTCGCGGGATCGCTGAACAGGAGGAGACCGCCCAGAACAGTGTCGAGAACGCCGAGTAGCAGGCGCCAGCCCCGGTCATGCGCAGACTGGAATGCGCCGACGATTTCGAAAACGCCGATGATGAGCAACCAGGCGCCGATCAGCGCGACGAGCGTCAAGGCCCCGGCGAAGGGATTGAAGAAAGTGATGGCGGCCGCGACGAGGCTCAGCACGCCGAGGAGGATCTCGATCCAGCGTGCGCGCCGGGAGAGCGAGGACAACCCGGCCGCGATAGCCAGTATTCCGTATATGAGGAGCGCCACGGCAAGGAAAACACCTGTCGCGAAGCCCGTCGCGATTGGGTTGAGGAGCGCAAAAACGCCGATCAGGATCACGAGCAGCCCATAAGCCAGGACCCAGCCCCAACTGGTCTCCAATGCCGGGTCGGCCATACCATAGGGGCTGGAATAGCGCCTCGATTGTGACGGCATGTGAAGGGCTCCTTCTTGGTGACTCGGAACTTTTGCTGTGAGCGTGTCGACTATTGCCAGAGTGCAACCTCAAGTCGAGCAGGAAGCGCTGATGTCGCAGGAGGCGTCGCTCAAGTGCGTGATGTGCATGAAGGCGGGTTTCAACGCACCAGTGCCACGCCCAGACGAAAACGGGTCGTATGGCGATCATAGTCGAGCAGATTCTCGCCATAGCCGATGAAGCTCTGGCCGAAGAGATAGAAGTCGGGTCCCCCACCCAATAGCCGCGAGAGCGGATAGGAAAGATCGGCGGCGAGTGCGCCTTTGCCGCTGGAGACGCTGAACCGCGTGGATGTCGTAAGGCGTAGGCCGTCATCTTTCCCGACTTCCAGGAAGAGCGAGCTATTGCCCCTGTAGCGGCGGATATCGGGATTGTCGGATTTGTCGCCGACAAGGAGGGAGAAGCGCGGAGCTACCGACAGGCGATAGCCGCCGCCCAGTGGGAAGGCGGCCATCGGCGCCACATAGAGCGTGTTGAGGCTGCGGGAATCGAGACCGGAGCGACCGTTGGATTCATGGCGAAAGCCGCCCTGTGCGCTCAGCGAGATGCCGCGTGTCAACGTAGCTGAAGGGGTCAGGTAGAAGAGTTCCGGCTGATAGTCGATGTTACGAAACGGCGAGGAATCCGCGCCAAGATCCCAGAACATGCGCTGGGTATAGGCAAAATGCAGTCCGTCGCGCCAGGAAAGTGGCAAGCCCTGGGCGCGTCTCGTTCCGAAAATCTGATATTTGAAGCTGATCTGGATGCGTGCGGCGCTGTCGGTGCTCGGACCATAGACAGCATAGATCGGTTCATAGGCCGACAGGTTGGCGAAAAAGGCGTTGCCCGCCGACCGGTCCGAGGGAGGCGGCACAGCCTTGTTTTCCAACCCCGGCGCGTTGGGAGGCCCGGATTGCGCGGAGGTGTTCGTGGCTATTTGCGCCCCTCGGTCCGCGGGCCGCAATGCCAGCGTGATCTGCCGCGTGCCCCATGCGGGAACGGAGATCGCGGCGCCTTCCAGCGACAGATTGGTCCTCCGCGCAAGCCGGTAGGTCGCGCGCGTGAAACCGCCAGGTGGAATGATCGGGTTTGGAGGCGTCGTCGCCATGCGCTCCAGCCAGACGGTGCGAGAGACGCCGCTCTGCTCCACCTGCGCTTCGATGCGGTCCGGAAGGGCCATGCCCTGCGGATCGCCGCTGTCATTGAGCAGGCGCAGATCGACCAGAACGGCGCCGGTTTCGTCCTCCTGCCCGGCATCGCTGATCAGGATTTCGACGGGCGATGCGGCATGAGCCGCGGCAGGGGTGGCAAGCGCGATGGCGGCAAGGCTTATCGCGCGCCTCATGATGGATTCTCCCCCAGCACATGCAAGGTGTGGAGCGCGATCATCCGTTCCTCGTCGGTGGGAATGACGCGCACCGCGACATGGCTGCCGGGCGTGCTGACAAGCGGGGCGCCGGCAGCGTTCGCCTGTTCGTCGAGTTCCACGCCCAGCCATGCGAGGCGTGCGCAGATACGCTGGCGCATCGCGGCGTCGTTCTCTCCGATCCCGGCGGTGAAGACGATGCCGTCCAGCCCGCCCATCGACGAGGCGAGCGCGGCCGTCTCGCGCGCGGCGCGCCAGGCGAACAGCGCCATCGCCTCTTCCGCTTCCGGCGCATCGCTGGCCGCGAGCGCCCGCATGTCGCTCGACAGGCCGGACACGCCGAGCAGGCCGGACTGCCGGTAAAGCATGTCCTCCACATCGGCCGCGCTCATGCCCATGCGGAGCTGAAAGTGCAGGATCACGCCGGGATCGATAGTGCCGCAGCGCGTGCCCATCACCAGGCCGTCGAGCGCAGTGAAGCCCATGGTCGTATCGACGCTCCTGCAGTCCCGCATGGCGCAGAGGCTGGCCCCGTTGCCCAGGTGCGCCGCGACCACGCGGCCCGCGGCCAGCGCCGGGTCGATCTCCGCGAGACGCATTGCGACATATTCATAGGACAGGCCGTGAAAGCCGTAGCGGCGGATGCCCTGATCGTGGAACTTGCGCGGGATGGCCAGGCGCGAGGCGACGTCCGGCTTGTCGTGGTGGAAGGCCGTATCGAAGCAGGCGACCTGCGGCAGGTCGGGTTTCAGCTTCGCGATCGCGCGGATCGCCGCGAGGTTGTGCGGCTGATGCAGCGGGGCGAGGGGGCACAGCGTTTCCAGCCTGTCCAGCAGGTCGGCATCGACCAGGCGGGGCGTGACGAAGTCCAGGCCGCCATGCACCACGCGATGGCCGATGGCGATCACGTCCCGCCCTTCCAGCGGATGATCTCCCGCCCAGGCGAAGAGGTCCGCCAGGAGATCCGCATGGCTGAGCGCAGCGCCGTCCGGCCAGTCCCGCTCGATGAGGATTTCTCCCGTCGCGGAGCGGGCCCGCAGGCTGGGCGCGATGCCGATCTTCTCGATCTTGCCGCCTGCCGAGAGCGTCAGCCCGTCCCGGCCATCGAGCGTGAACAGCGAGAACTTGATGCTGGACGAACCGGAGTTGATCGCGACGACGGCTTTCATGCGCTCGCCGTCCCCGGCAGGCCGGGCGCGGCCTTGGTGGCGGCGCGCGCCATCAGCACCGCGACCGCGCAGGAGGCGAGGCGGGTGCGCAGGCTGTCGGCCCGGCTGGCGAGGATGATCGGCACGCGCGCGCCCAGCACGATGCCTGCCGCGTCCGCACCGCCCAGGAAGGTGAGTTGCTTGGCCAGCATGTTGCCAGCCTCCAGGTTTGGCACGACGAGAATTTCCGCTTTGCCCGCCACCGGCGAGACGATGCCTTTCTCCTTCGCGGCGGCTTCGCTGATCGCATTGTCGAAAGCCAGGGGTCCGTCCAGCACGCCGCCCGTGATCTGACCGCGATCGGCCATCTTGCACAGGGCAGCGGCGTCGAGTGTGGATTGCATCGCGGGATTGACAGTCTCCACGGCGGAAAGGATCGCCACTTTCGGTTCCGCGATGCCGATGACATGGGCAAGGTCGATGGCGTTGCGGATGATGTCCGCCTTCTCCTCGAGTGTCGGCGCGATGTTGATCGCGGCATCCGTGATGATGAGCGGTGTCGGATGGTTCTGGACGTCCATGACATAGGCATGGCTGATCCGGCGCTCGGTTCGCAGGCCCGTGGCGGAGCGCACGATGGCGCCCATCAATTCGTCGGTATGGAGCGAGCCTTTCATCAACAGCTTCGCTTCGCCGCCGCGCACCAGGTCCACGGCCTTTGCCGCCGCTTCGTGGCTATGGGCGGCGGATACGATGCGGAAAGGCGAAATGTCCTTGCCGGCGTCTTCGGCCGCCTTGCGGATCTTCGCTTCCGGCCCGACCAGGATCGGCATGATGAGATTGGCTTCGGCGGCTTCAATCGCGGCCAGCATGGCGGCCGCGCTGCAGGGATGAGCCACCGCCGTCGGTTCCGGCACGCCATTGGCGGTCATCTCGATCAGCTTGCGGTAGCCGTCATGGTCGCGCAGGCTGACCTCCGGCAGCGCCGCACGGGGGCGGCGGACCTTCTCGGCCGGCGCCTTGACTTCGGCCTGGCCGCTGATGACTTCCTCGCCGTCCTGGTTGACGCAGCGGCAATCGAACAGGATATCATGGTGCGCGCGTTTTTCCGCCACCGTCACCGACGCCGTGATCGTGTCGCCAAGGCCTACCGGCCGCGTGAACTGCAGCGACTGGCTGAGATAGATCGCGCCGGGGCCGGGCAGTTCGGTGCCCAGCACGGCGGAGATGAGACCGCCGCCCCATAGTCCGTGCGCGATGACGCGGCGGAACATGTCGGTCGCGGCATAGTCGGCGTCCATATGCGCCGGGTTCACGTCGCCGGACACGAGCGCGAAAAGCTGGATGTCCTCTTCGGTCAGCGTGCGCGAGATACTGGCGGTATCGCCCACTTTTATCTCGTCGAAGGTGCGGTTCTCGATCATGGTTCCGTCAGTCATTGCTCAATGCTCCAGCACATAATGGCCGGGAGCATCGGCGATCGCCGCATAGCCCTTGTCCGCTGCGCCCATGGGCGGCGGCGCACCAGGTTCTCCCGAACGCGCGGCCAGCCATTCTCCCCACGCCGTCCACCATGAGCCTTGCTTTTGCTCGGCGCGGCTTGCCCATTCTTCGGGATCGTAGGAGGTGCCGTCGACCTCGCGGGTCAACACGCGGTAGCGGCGGCCCTTGTGGCCCGGTTCCGAAACGATGCCGGCATTGTGCCCGCCGCTGGTCAGGACGAAAGTGATCTCGGCCCCGGTCAGCAGGTGGATCTTGTGGACGGAATGCCATGGCGCGACATGATCGCGCTCGGTTCCGACCACGAACAGCGGTTTGCGGATGGAGGCAAGGTTGATGGTTCGCCCATCCACCCGGTATTTTCCTTCGGCCAGGTCGTCGTCGAGGAACAGGCGGCGCAGATACTGGCTGTGCATGGCATAGGGCATCCGTGTGCCGTCGGCGTTCCAGGCCATGAGGTCGTTCATCGGTTCGCGCTCGCCCATCAGGTAGGTGGCGAGCACACGCGACCAGACCAGATCGTTGGAACGCAGGATCTGGAAGGCGCCGCCCATCTGGCTGCTGTCCAGATAGCCCCGGCTCCACATCATGTTCTCCAGCAGGTTGAGCTGGCCTTCGTCGATAAACAGGCCCAATTCCCCCGGCTCGCTGAATTCCGTCTGTGCGGCCAGCAGTGTGACGCTGGCGAGCCTGTCATCTCCGTCGCGCGCCATGGCCGCGGCCGCGATCGAGAGCAGCGTGCCGCCCAGGCAATAGCCCATGGCATGGATGCCCGTCGCGCCGGTGATCGCCGTCACCGCATCGAGCGCCGCCATCGGTCCGAGGTGCCGGTAGGCGTCCATGTCGAGGTCACGGTCGGCACTGCCGGGATTGTGCCACGAAATCATGAACACGGTGAAGCCTTGCGCCGTCAGCCAGCGGACCAGCGAGTTCTCGGGCGACAGGTCGAGAATATAGTATTTCATGATCCACGCGGGCACGATCAGGATTGGCTCGGGCCGCACGGTGTCCGTGGTCGGTTCATACTGGATCAGTTCGATCAGCTTGTTGCGGTAGACGACCTTGCCTTTGGCCGTGGCGACGTTTTCGCCCACGCGAAAGGCTTCGGCGCCGACCGGCGGCAGGCCGCGCGCCATGTGCTGCATGTCCTCGACCAGGTGCCGGAAGCCGTCGACCAGGCATTGGCCACCTGTTTCCGCGATCTTGTGTTGGAGAACGGGATTGGTGGCGAGAAAGTTGGTCGGCGCGAGCATGTCCAGCATCTGCCGTGCGGCGAATTCCACCATGTCTTCATGATGTTTCGAGACACCGCCAATGCCTGTCGTCGCGGCGTGCCACCATTGCTGGTTGAGCAGGAAGGCCTGAGCGACGAGATTGAAAGGTAATTCTTTCCAGGCGGGATCGGCGAAGCGCCGGTCCTGCGGCAATGGTTCGATGGCCGGTTCGGCCTCGCTGTCTTCCATGCGGCGCTGCAGATAGTCGAAAAGCCGGGCATGCTTGCGGATGGCCTTGGCGCCAAGCTGCATTTGTTTGCCCGGCGACGTGGCGAGATGAATCCCCCAATCGGCCATGGCAAGCAGGAGCGTGGCCGGCGAAAGGCCGAAAGTCGTCTGCGCGATGGCCGCCGATGCCGTGCGGTCGAGCGTTTCGCTGATTCCGTCCAGCGGATCGTCGGAAGGCGGAGGGGACGTGGCCATGACTATATACTCCGAGTTCCGCTGGAAGGTGCCTCGTCTCTCCGACAGGATTCCACAGCAGATGTTTGGGCCGCCCCTCCCGGTTCTTCTTATGCCGAACGGTACTGCATAGGTAAGATAGAATGCAAGCCGCACGGAGCTTGGTTGCGACCGGACGGCTGTCTGACGGCCAGTCGCAACCGCGGGCGCGGGGATATTCGGCCATGGCCTGCTGGAGAAAAAGGAGCCTCAATCATTGAGCGTAAAGCCACTAGGTATAGTTCACGATGGCGATGCATTGCCTGGAGATACAGTGTACGGCGGTCGTCATCCCGGGCAATTTTGCGGGAAATTGAAGGAGAATGGATGATCCGCGAGATCGCCATGATGGCAGCGGTTGCGCTGGTGCTGGCCGGCCGGGATGGAGACGCGTACTGACCCGGCTTTTGAGGGACCTTGGCGGAAATCTCGGGCATGATGCCCAACTCGTATCGCCGGCCGCGCGTTCGGAGAGCGAGCCGCTTGCGCCCGCGTCAATCGGACCGGTCGCAGTCGAGCGCGCGCCGACGGTTCTTTCGATCGCCGGGATCGAGAAGTCCTTTGGCAAGCGGAAGGTGCTTGACGATGTCGCGCTCGAAGTGCGGGCAGGCGAAATCGTGGGGCTTCTGGGGCCAAACGGGGCCGGCAAGACGCTCTGCTTCTATGCGATTGCCGGCCTGATGAGCGTGGATGCCGGCAGGATCGAGATTGGCGGTCAGGATGTCACCGCGCTTCCCATGGATCGAAGAGCGAAGCTGGGCCTCGGCTATCTTCCCCAGGAAGGATCGATCTTCCGCGGCATGACGGCTGCGGAGAATATCGCGGCCGTGCTCGAACTGCATATCGCCGATCGCGATGTAGCTGCCGCGCGGCTCGATGAACTTCTTGCCGAGTTCAATAT
>JAYRJH010000052.1:0-11210 GCA_041906415.1 Sphingomonas sp.
GATGCGCGCGCGATCCGCATGCTGGCGGAACTGGCCGGGCGGATCGGGCGCAACCAGGATGCGGAGAACCTGCTGCGCCGCGCGCTGGAGCTTGCCCCCGCCTTCACCGCCGCGCGCGCCAACCTCGCGCTCGTCCTCTATCGCCAGAATCGCGCGCCGGAAGCGCTGGCGGAGCTGGACGAGCTGCTCTCCACCGAGCCGGACCATATCGGCCACGCCAACCTGAAGGCGGCGGCGCTGGGGCGGCTCGGCGGGTTCGAGGAGGCGATCGCGCTTTACGAGCATGTCCTGGCCGTCGCGCCGAACCAGCCGAAAGTGTGGATGAGCTACGGCCATATGCTCAAGACGGTCGGGCGGCAGGCGGACGGCGTGGCCGCCTATCGCCGCGCGATCGCGCTGGAGCCGGCGCTGGGCGAGGCATGGTGGAGCCTCGCCAACCTCAAGACCGTGCGCTTCGCCGATGCGGATATCGCCGCGATGGAGCAGGCGCGGGCAGGCGCCGGGCTGGGCGAGGGGGATGCGCTCCACCTCGATTTCGCGCTCGGCAAGGCGTTCGAGGATCGCGGGGAGGCCGACAAGGCCTTCGCCCATTATGCCGCCGCCAACGCGATGCGGCGGGCGCAGCTCGGTTATGACCCCGATCTCCTCTCGCATATGGTGGACGGGCATGTCGCCGTCGCCACGCCCGCATTTTTCGCCGCGCGGGAGGGCTGGGGTTGCCCGGCCGCGGACCCGATCTTCATCCTCGGGATGCCGCGCGCCGGCTCCACGCTGATCGAGCAGATCCTCGCCAGCCATAGCATGGTGGAGGGGACGACCGAGCTTCCCGACCTTCCCGCCATGGTGCGGCGCGTGGCGGACTATCCGCACGGCCTCTCCGCCCTGACGGCGGAGGAAGCCGCCGGGCTGGGCGCCGAATATCTCCGCCGCGCGAGCGTCCAGCGGCGCAGCGGCAAGCCCTTCTTCATCGACAAGCTCCCCAACAACTGGCTGCATGTCGCGCTGATCCGGCTGATCCTGCCCAACGCGCGCATCATCGACGCGCGGCGCGATCCGCGCGCCTGCTGCTTCTCCAATTTCAAGCAGCACTTCGCGCGCGGCCAGGCCTTCAGCTACGGGCTGGAGGACATGGGGCGCTATTATCGCGATTACGTGCGGCTGATGGCGCATATCGACAAGGTGCAGCCCGGCAGGGTGGTCCGTGTGATCCATGAGGAGCTGGTGGACGCGCCGGAGGCGGGGATCCGCGCATTGCTCGATTCGCTGGGCATCCCGTTCGAACCCGCCTGCCTGTCCTTCCATGAGACGGAGCGCGCGGTGCGCACGGCGTCTTCCGAACAGGTGCGCCAGCCGATCTTCCGTGGCGGGGACAAGGCGTGGCGGCCGTTCGCCGCGCATCTCGGCCCGCTGGAAGCGGCATTGGGCGATGTGATCGCCCGTTATCCCCAGGCTCCTGATTTCGCATGAGGGAGGCGCGGTCGGCCCGCTGGCGTAACGTGTTGCGCCACCCCTTGTCGCGGCTCGGCCCCGGCCTGATCACCGGGGTCGCGGACGACGACCCCAGCGGCATCGCCACCTATTCGCAGGCCGGCGCGCAATATGGTTTCGACATGCTGTGGACGATGCCGCTCGCCTATCCGCTGATGTCGGCGGTGCAGGTGATGTGCGGGCGGCTGGGCCGGGTGACGGGCAGGGGGCTGTCCGCCAACATCAAGAGCGCCTTTTCTCCTGCCCTGCTGCGCCTGCTGGTGCTGTTGCTGCTGATCGCCAACATGCTGAACATCGCCGCCGATATCGCCGTGATGGGCGAGGCGGCGGAGCTGGTGACGGGCTTCAACCGTTACTGGATGACGCTCGGTTTCACGCTGGCGACCTTGGTGCTTCAGATATTCGTGCCCTATCACCGCTACGTCACCTTCCTGAAATGGCTGACCGTCTCGCTGCTCGCTTATGCCGGCGTGCTGTTCGCGGTGCATGTGCCGTGGGGAAAGGTGCTGGCGCATATGGCATGGCCGCATTTCCGGCTGGACGCGGACGCGGCGACGATGGTGGTCGGCGTGTTCGGCACGACGATCAGCCCCTATCTTTTCTTCTGGCAGGCTTCGGAGGAGGTGGAGGATCTGCGCGGCGCGCCCGGCCTGATCGATGCGCCGTCCGATGCGGCCGCCGAGCTTTCGCGCATCTCTTGGGACACGTGGAGCGGCATGGCCTATTCGGACCTCGCCGCCTTCTTCATCATGCTGGCCACCGCCGTGACGCTCCATGTCGGCGGCGTGACGACGATCGAGACGGCGGCGCAGGCGGCGAGCGCGCTGCGCCCGATCGCGGGGGATTTCGCCTTCCTGCTGTTCGCGCTGGGCATATTGGGCGTGGGGATGATCGGCGTGCCGGTGCTCGCGGGATCGGCGGCCTATGCCATGGCCGAGGCGATGGACTGGAAGGGCGGGCTGGAGCGCAAGGCGCGCGATGCGCGCGGCTTCTACGGGGTGATCGCGCTGTGCGTGCTGGCGGCCCTGGCGATCCAGTTCTCGCCGATCAACCCGATGCGCGCCCTGTTCTGGAGCGCGGTGATCAACGGCGTCGTCGCGGTGCCGCTGATGGTGGTGCTGGTGATGCTCGTCTCGCGGGAGAGCGTGATGGGCGCATTCGTCGCGCCGCGCCCGATCCGCTGGCTCGGCTGGATCGCCGCCCTGCTGATGGGCGGGGCCGCCGCGGTGATGATGGCGGGGATGGTGTAGCGCCGGAGCCCGCCGCGCGTTGCAAATCTGTCACGCTCGCGCAGCTTTGTTGCGGCGCATGAAAGTCGCAATTGACGCTTTTTGCGCAGCGCAACATTCTCGTAACAATAAATTGTCGAGGGGGACATAGATGGCCGGTTTCAAGAGCCGCATGCTGGTTTCGTTGCTTGCTTCCGCCGGCCTTTCCGCGCCGGCGTTCGCGCAGACGACGGATCAGCCTTCCGCCCGCGCGGCGAACAGCGACGCGTTGAGCGACATCATCGTCACCGCGCAGAAGCGCGACGAGAATATCCAGACGGTGCCGATCTCGATCCAGGCGCTCTCCACGCGCAAGCTCGATCAGCTCAACATCTCGAACTTCAACGAATACACCCAGTTGCTTCCCTCGGTGGCGTTCCAGACCTCCCAGCCGGGCGTGACGACCGTCTATATGCGCGGCGTGGCGTCCGGCGGCGACGGCAACCATTCCGGCTCGCTTCCCTCGGTCGGCAGCTATCTCGACGAGCAGCCGGTAACGACGATCGGCGGCACGCTCGACGTCCACATCTACGACGTGGCCCGGATCGAGAGCCTCTCCGGTCCGCAGGGCACGCTCTACGGCGCGTCGAGCGAGGCGGGCACGATCCGCATCATCACCAACAAGCCGGATACCGCCGGCTTCTACGGCCGCGTCGACGGCGAGCTGAACACCGTCCACAAGGGCGGCGTGGGCGGCAAGCTGGAGGGGATGATCAATACTCCCTTCTCGGACAATGTCGCGCTGCGCGTCGTCGGCTTCTACCAGCGGGACGCGGGCTATATCGACAATGTCGCCGGCACCCGCACCTTCTGCGGGCCGTCCACGCAAGCCGATCCGTGCGGCCCCGGCGGGATCACCGTCAACAACAACGCGCTGGTGAAGAAGGATTACAACGATACCGAGACATGGGGCGGGCGCGCGGCGCTGAAGGTCGATCTGGACAGTAACTGGACGGTCACGCCCTCCGTCATCTACCAGGAATCGCGCAGCCACGGCAGCTACGGCTTCGATCCCTCGGTGGGCGATCTGGAAGTCCAGCATTTCTATCCCGAATATCGCCGCGACCGCTTCATCCAGGGCGCGCTGACGATTGAGGGCAAGCTGGGCAATTGGGACGTCACCTACGCCGGCGCCTATCTCGATCGCCGCGATACGCAGTCGAGCGACTATACCGATTATGCCGAGGCCTACGACCAGCTCTATCATTCGGCGGGCGGCCTGGCGAACTACTTCTATTACCAGGACGCGGCGGGCAAAACGATCGACCCCCGGCAGCGCGTGATCGGCACCGACCATTTCAAGAAGACAAGCCAGGAACTCCGCGTCGCCTCGCCCGCGACCGAGCGTTTCCGGCTGGTGGCGGGCGCCTTCTACCAGCGGCAGTCGAACCTGATCCATCAGGATTACCAGATTCCGAATCTTGGCCCGCAGGTCTCGGTCAACGGCCACCCCGGCACCTTGTGGCTGACGCAGCAGGAGCGAATCGACAAGGATTACGCGATGTTCGGCGAGGCGAGCTTCGATATCCTGCCGAAGCTCACTCTGACGGCCGGCGGCCGCGCCTTCATCTACGACAATTCGCTCGTCGGTTTCTTCGGCTTCGGGCGCAATCCGGGGGATGACGGCAGCGGGATTCCCTATACGGCACTGCCGTATAACGGCGCGGGCAGTTCCGGTACCGGCGTGGCCGGCTGCTATCTCACCAACGGGCAGACGCTCAAGCAGATGGTGGACGCGGGCGAAAATCCCGCGCCCTTCGCGCCTTCGCTGGTGGCCGGCTCGCCCTGCACCAACCTCGCCACCTTGTCCGGCGGGAAACTGATCCCGAAGCGGACGCAGGGGCAAGGCGTCACCTACAAGTTCAACCTGACGTGGAAGCCCAGCGAGCAAGTGATGCTATACGGCACATGGTCACGAGGCTATCGTCCCGGCGGCATCAACCGGCGTGGCGATGTGCAGGATTATGCCCCCGACTATCTGACCAATTACGAAATCGGTTGGAAAACAACGTGGATGGGCGGGATGCTGCGCTTCAACGGCGCCGTCTATCAGCAGAATTGGGATACGTTCCAATTCTCCTTCCTGGGCCCGAACAGCTTCACCATCATTCAAAACGGCCCGAACGCGCGTATTCGTGGCGTGGAGATGGATGCGGCGTTCAATGCCGGGCCGCTGACGCTGACGGCAGCGGGTGCATATACAGACGCCAAGACTCTCAGCCAGCTTTGCACCACCGTTGTATGCAGCGGCGATCCGGCGGATGTGCTGGCCCCGGTTGGCACGCGCCTGCCGATCACGCCGCAGTTCAAGATCAACGGCACGGCGCGTTACACCGTGCCGCTCGGTTCCGCGAAGGGCTATGTGCAGGGAGTGATCGCGCACCAAAGCTCCGCGTCGTCGGATCTGCGCGTGGAAAAGGCGGCGGCGCTTGGACGGCTACAGGCTTATACCACCGCCAATGTGTCGATTGGTGCGGAGATGTCGAAATATAATTTCGAAGTGTTCGTGCAGAATCTGTGGGATGAGCGTGGAGAAATCTCGCGCTTCCAGGAATGTGGGGAGTGCGACCAGCGCCCCTATATCGTGCCGATCTTGCCGCGCACTATCGGCATCCGGGCCGGCGCGAAGTTCTAGGAGAGGAGCCGGACGCGGACCTTGAGATCCGCGTCGACGGTCCCATGAGGAGGGCGGGGCGGTGGCGCTCCGCCCTTTTTCGTAAAATGTAGGTGCTGATCCGGTCGATTCGGGGCCGGGGACGCTGACTTTCTCGCGATACGACGGAATGAAAGGCGCTGTTTCGCGGCGCCTTTCATTCGTTCGCGCGAGGTTGATCAGACGAGGCGCACGCTCATCTTGCTGCGGCGACGCATCGCGGCACCGACCATGCCGAAGCCTGCGATCATCAGCGCCCAGGTCGCCGGTTCGGGAACCGCGGCGGCGATGGGCGTTGCCGTGACCGATCCGGATGCCAGCCAGCGCAAATGATTTTTGCCCTGGGTCTGCGCCGAGGACATGCTCAGCAACGAGCCGTTGACCGGGTTGGGCGTGACGAAATCGAGCTTCAGCTGCTCGCCGTTCATGTTCACGGTGATATTCTGCGCCGAACCAATGCCGCCCGGCCCCGTGATCGGCATGTTGACATTGGAAAGCGTGAAGCTGGTGGCGGCATAATCGTAATTCGCCCAGCTGTTGTGGCCGCCGCTCGCGGTGATGTTCATGCCGAGCAGAGCGGTGAAATCGTCGTTCGTGGTGAACGTGCCCGTCAGCGTTCCGCCGCCGAAGAACTCAGCATTGTCCAGCGTGAACAGAATAGCGGCGGATGCCGGCGCCGTCATCGCGATTGTCGAAGCGGCCGACAGGACGGCGGCGATCATCAATTTGCGCATTGCTTTGTTCCTCAAAATCCATTTGCCCGAATCTGCTACGCGCGGTCGCGTCGCCTGAGCTTTTGCCCGCCTGTGGCGGCGGCGGATCTTGTTTACAACAGGGTAAGTATCCTTTCCCGCAACCGTCCGGGAATGGGACGAAAGCTATCGCAGGTTCGGACGAACCTTGGGGTCAGCGCTCATGCGTGCCCGAATATGGCGGAAAAGGTGGCAGGGGAGCTCGGATTCGAACCGAGGGCCTTCGGTTTTGGAGACCGACGCTCTAACCAGCTGAGCTACACCCCTATGCGAAACGCGCCTCTAACGCGGTGCGGCGGCGGCGGCAATAGGAAGGTGATGGAATACAGGCCGGACGATCACGCCGCGATATGCGCATCGGGCCGATGCCGCTCCACCAATGCGCGCGCTTCCCGCACTGGCAGCGGGCGGCCGAAGTAGAAGCCCTGGATTCTCGTGCAGCCAAGCTCGCGGATCAGGTTCAGCTCGGTTTCCGTCTCCACCCCCTCGGCGGTGGTGGCCATGCCGAGCGTGCGGGCCAGCGCCACCACGGCGCAGATGATCGCCTGAGCTTCTGCTGCGCCTTGGGCGGCGCCCTGCACAAATGTGCGGTCGATCTTGATCGAGGAGAAGCGGGTGCGGCTCAGGTAGCCCAGGGAGGAATAACCCGTGCCGAAATCGTCGAGGCTCAGCCGCACGCCGAGATCGATGATGCGATCGAGCACCTTCACCGCCCCGGTGCCCTCGCGCATGAACACGCTTTCCGTCACTTCCAGCTCCAGCCGGCTGGGCGCGAGGCCGGAGGTGGCGAGCGCCTGTGCCACCACCGCGACGAAATTGGGGTTGTGCAGCTGCTCGGGCGACACGTTCACGGCCACCCGCAGGTCACCCGGCCAGCGGGCCGCTTCCGCGCAGGCGGTGCGGACGACCCATTCGCCGATCGGCCCGATCAGCCGCGCTTCCTCCGCCAGCGGCACGAACTTGGCGGGACTGACCGCGCCGAATTCCGCGCTGTTCCAGCGCAGCAGCGCCTCGAACCCGGTGAGCCGCCCGGCCGCCGCGTCCACCACCGGCTGATAATGCAGATGCAGCTCGCCGCGATCGAGCGCGCCGCGCAGGGCGATCTCCAGCACGCGGCGCTCCTCCGCATCGACATGGAGCTGCGGCTCATAGGTATGGAACACCCCGCCGCCCGCATCCTTGGAACGATAGAGCGCCAGATCGGCCGAGCGAATCAGGTCCTCCGCGCTGCGCCCGTCGCGCGGGGACGTTGCGACGCCCACCGACGCGCCGATCCACAAGGTATGCTGATCCACCTCATAGGGACGGGAAAGTGTCTCGATGATCGCCTGCGCCAGCCGCTGCACGCGATCCGCGTCGCTCGCGTCGCGCACCACCACGGCGAATTCGTCGCCGCCGAGCCGCCCGACCGTCTCATTCTCGCCGACGAGCTGCGCCAGCCGCTCGGAGACGCGGCTCAGCAGGCGGTCGCCGATCGGATGGCCGAGCGTGTCGTTCACCGCCTTGAAGCGATCGAGGTCGATCATCATGAAGGCGCAGCGCGCGCCCCATTTCTCCGCCTCCGCCATCGCGCGGGTCAGCGCTTCATTGATCTGCAGGCGATTGGGCAGGCCGGTGAGCGGATCGAAGCGCGCCATGCGGTTGATCCGGTCCGCAGTGGCGCGCTGCTCCGTCACGTCGGAGCCGACGCCGCGAAAGCCGACGAAGGCGCCGCGATCGTCGTGGCGCGGGCTGGCGGCGATTTCCCACCAGCGCTGCTCGCCGTTCACCGTCACCGGCAGGACGAGATCGCGGAAGCTTTCCCGGTTCTTCAGCTTTTCCGCCAGCAGGCGCAGGCCGGGCGGGAAATCGCCCGTTTCCCACGCCGGGCCGGCGAGCAATTGCAGCAACGGCTTGCCCTCTATCGCATCCCGGCCGAGGCCGAGCGCGAGGGCGAGACGCGCCGAAACCTTCACGATGCGGCGCTGGGCGTCGGTTTCCCACAGCCAGTCCGCGCCGCTCTCCTCGAACTCGCGCAGCAGCAGGCTGACGGTTTCGTCCCGCTCCGTAAGCGTCAGCTCGGAACCGCGCAGCAGCACCAGGGTCTGCGCGCGCGACACGCTGGCCACGATCAGGATGGCGGCGAACAGCAGGACGCCGGCCGCCGCGACATATACGCCGTCCGCGACGAACAGCGCCGTCAGCGCGAGCGTCATCCCGCCGATGAAGCCCAGGGCGGAAAGCACCAGCGGCGCCAGCGCGATCGCCGCCGCCGACATCAGCACGGCAAGGATCATCCACAGCACCAGCGCGGTCGCCGGATCGGCCTGCCGCGCGAACGCCAGCACGGGCACGGCCCAGACCAGCGCCAGCGCCACGCCCTCCAGCCCCGTGCCGCGCAGATCGGCGACGCTGGCGAGGCTGTCCGGCTCCGGGCTGGTGCGCAGCCGCCGGATCGCGACCGCCGTCGCGACGACGGCGAGCGCGCCGCCCCAGCCGAGCAGCATGGGAAGCGGCACATGGCCGGCGAGCAGCATCACCACCATCGCCGCGCCGATCAGGTTGGTGGCGAGCATGAACAGGGCGAGCTGCCGCCCGGCATGGAGCGTCGCTCCGCGAATCCGCGCCCAGGCGGCGGCGTCCTCGCCATCGGAAAGGCCCAGCAGCGGCCCGATCGGCACGTTGGGGTGGCGGACGGTGGGAGGCTCTGCGCTGCTCACGTCTGCCGCATTAGCGCGCAGATGTTGACCAATGGTTTCCGCGGCCATCCCCGGCCCTCATATCGGGCCAAGGCCGGAGCGCTGATACGGCATTGGTGCGCGAGCGGGACCCTAGGCGGCGATGGCGTAGGGCTTGATCTCGCCGGAGAGATAGAGGTTGCGCGCCTTGGCCCGGCTCAGCTTGCCGGAGCTGGTGCGCGGCAGGGTGCGCGGCGGGATCAGCTCGATCACGCAATTCATGCCGGTGACGGCGCGCACGCGATCGCGGATCTCCTCGCGCAGCTTGCTGCGTTCCGCATCGTCGGAGGTGCGGCATTGCACCAGCACGGCGGGCGTTTCCTCGCCGCCCGGCGTGGTGATCGCGAAAGCGGCGATATCGCCCTGCTTGAAGCCGGGAAGCTGCTCCACGGCCCATTCGATATCCTGCGGCCAGTGGTTGCGGCCGTTGACGATTATCATGTCCTTCGCGCGGCCGACGATGTAGATATAACCGTCGGACATATAGCCCATGTCGCCGGTGTCGAGCCATCCGTCCTTCATGCAGGCATGGGTCGCGTCCGGATCGCGGAAATAGCCGACCATGATGGAAGGGCCGCTGCACCACACCTTGCCGATCGCGCGATCGGGGAGCGGCGTGCCATCCTCCTCGCGGATCTCGATCGCCATGTCCCGCACGGGCTTGCCGCAATTGACGATCGCGCGATAGCGCTGCGGGCGGTCCTGCCCGGCGGGGACGCCGGAAAGCTGCGTTTCCTCCACCAGCTCCACGCGGATGCCCTCGCCCGGCGGCATGATCGACACCGCCAGCGTCGCCTCCGCCAGGCCGTAGCTGGGCAGGAAGGCGCTGGCCCGGAAGCCGGCGTCGGCGAAGGCGTCGACGAAATCCTGCATCACGTCCGGCCGGATCATGTCCGCGCCGTTGCCCGCGAGCCGCCAGCGCGACAGGTCGAAACGATCCGACGCGCGCGTCTGGCTGGAGATGCGGCGGGCGCAGATGTCATAGCCGAAGGTGGGGGAATAGCTGACCGACGTGCCCGCGTTGCGGCTGATGAGGTCCAGCCACGCCAGCGGGCGGCGGGCGAAATCCTCGGTCTTGAGGTAATCGGTCGAGACCTGGTTGGCGATCGGCGAAAGGAAGCAGCCGACCAGCCCCATGTCGTGATACCAGGGCAGCCACGACACGCAGCGATCGGTATCGACCAGTTCCATCCCGTGCGAATGGGCGGCGAGGTTGTTGAGAAGCGCATGGTGCGTGATCGCCACGCCGTGCGGAAAACGCGTCGAACCGCTGGAATATTGCAGATAGGCGATGTCCTCGCCCTTCGCCCGCGGCAGGGGCGCCTCCACCGCTTCCGTGGCGAGCAATGTGCCCCAGTCGAGGCCCCGCACGCCGCGCGCTTCCGCCGCCGCCCCGGCCATGGCGGAAAGCTCCGGCGGATAGATCAGCATCTTCGGATCGCAGCTCGAAAGCTGGACGCTCAGCTGGTCGATATAGGATTCCTTGCCGCCGAAGGAGGTGGGCAGCGGCAGCGGCACCGGCCATGCGCCGGCATAGACCGTGCCGAAGAACAAAGCGGCGAATTCCGGCCCCGTCTCCGCCACCAGCGCGATGCGGTCCCCCGCGGAGACGCCCGCCGCGATCAGCCGCCACGCCGCCGCCAGCGCGTCCCGCCGCAGCTCGGCGAAGGGATAGGCGCGGGTCAGCGTGCCCCGCGCATCGTGGAAGTTCAGCCCGCGCGTGCCCTGTGCCGCATAGTCCAGCGCCTCGCCCAGCGTCGCGAAATCCGCGAGCCGGCGCGGCAGCGCATCCTGCGTGGGAGTGGGGTGGAGGGTAGTCATTCCAGTCATAAACCTTTCGCGCGCCCATGGCCGGGCGCAAGCCTGCGTTCTGGGGCGGGCGTTGCGCGCACGGCGCGTTCAATTTCGTCCGCCAGTGTGGCAACAACATGGCCATGCCTCGCGAACCCCGCCCCACGCGTCCGCTGGACGCCGCCGCGCTCGACCGGCTGGCGCTGCGTTATGTCGAGCGATTCGCCACCACGCGCGGCAAGCTGGCCGATTACCTGCGCCGCAAGATCCGCGAGCGCGGGTGGGAGGGCGCGCCCGCCGATCCGGCGGCGGTGGCGGAGCGGATGGCCGGGCTTGGCTATGTCGACGACCGCGCCTTCGCCGAGATGCGCGCGGCGGCGCTCGCCCGGCGCGGGCTGGGCGGGCGGCGCGTGGCGCAGGCGCTGCGCGCGGCGCATGTGGAGGAGGGCGACATGGTCGCCGCGCTGGAGCCGGCGGCGGACCGGGCGCTGGAGACCGCGCTCGCCTATGCCCGGCGGCGGCGCTTCGGCCCGTGGGCGCG
>JAYRJH010000053.1:0-11207 GCA_041906415.1 Sphingomonas sp.
ACAGCAATGCCGCCAGGATGCCGGTGCCGAATGTCGCGCCCCACACGCCGCCATCTCCCGCGCGGGTCAGCAGGGCGGCGAGCGCATCGGTTAGCCCGGCATTCTTGAGGCCGTAGACGACGAGATACATGCCGAGCGAGAAGATCACGACCTGCCACGGCGCCTCGCGGATCACCGTGCGCGTCGGAATGACGTGGCCCTTCGCAGCGATCGCGATCAGAACGACGGCGCCGACGGCCGCCACCGCGCTCACCGGCACGCCGAGCGGATCAAGCACGAAGAAACCGACCAGCAGCAACGCCAGCACCACCCAACCTGCGCGGAAGGTGGCGTGGTCGCGGATCGCCTCGGTCGGCATGCGCAATTGGGCGACATCGTAGCTGGCAGGGATGTCCTTGCGGAAGAAGATCAGCAGCGCCGCCAGCGTCGCAGCAATCGCGGCGAGGTCGACCGGGACCATCACCAGCGCATAGCGGCCAAAGCCGATATGGAAGAAATCAGCCGAGACGATATTGACGAGGTTGGAGACGACCAGCGGCAGGCTGGAGGTATCGGCGATGAACCCCGCCGCCATCACGAAAGCCAGCGTCGCCTTCTCGTCATAGCCCAGCGCGCGCAGCATCGCGATGACGATCGGCGTCAGGATCAGCGCCGCGCCGTCATTGGCGAACAGCGCCGCGACGCCCGCGCCGAGCAGCACGACCAGCGCGAACAGCCAGCGCCCGTCGCCGCCGCCCCAGCGCGCAACGTGCAGCGCCGCCCATTCGAAGAAGCCGGCGCGGTCGAGGATCAGGCTGATCAGGATCACCGCCACGAACGCGCCGGTGGCGTTCCAGATAATATCCCACACCACGGGAATGTCGCCGAGGGAGATGACGCCCGTCAGCAGTGCGACGATCGCGCCGCCGATTGCGCTCCAGCCGATACCCAGCCCCCTGGGCTGCCAGATCACCAGCGTGATCGTGGCGACGAAGATCAGGATCGCGAGCAGCATCAGGCGATACGCTCGCCGGCGTCGTCGACGACGCGCTCGCCATCCTCTTTGGTGAAGGCGCCGCGCTGCGGGCTCGGCAGGATGTCGAGCACGGCTTCCGAGGGGCGGCACAGCCTGACCCCGATCGGTGTCACCACCAGCGGGCGGTTGATGAGGATCGGATGCGCCATCATCGCATCGAGCAGCGCCGCGTCGCTCAGGCTGTCATCGCCGAGGTCGAGCTCGGCATAGGGCGTGCCCTTCTCGCGCAGCAGCGCGCGCGGTGTCAGCCCAGCGCGGGCGATGAGTTGCTCGAGCATCGCGCGGGTCGGCGGCGTCTTGAGATATTCGACGACATGCGGCTCGATCCCGGCATTGCGGATCAACGCCAACGTGTTGCGCGACGTGCCGCAATCGGGATTGTGGTAGATCACCACGTCGCGTGCGCCAGTGTACGAAATCGGCTCGGCCATCCTCGGTCCCTTCAGCAGCAATCGGCGAGTTCGGCGACCAGCGGCGCGCACAGATCGGCGCGGCCGCCGCAACAATCCCGGGCGAGAAACAACATCAGCGCGCGCAGGCGCTCAACGCTCGCCCGCTGGATCATCTGCCGCCCGCGCTTTTCGGGGCTGACCAGACCGGCTGCGACAAGGATGGCCAGGTGACTCGAAAAGGTGCTTTGGCTGAGCCCCGATTCTTCGACCAACCGGCCAGTCGACATCCCCTCAGGTTCCGCGCGCACCAGCCGGCGAAAGGCATCCAGACGGGTCGGATGGGCAAGAGCCGAAAGCGAAGCAAGGGCGGCGTCGTTCTCCATTCATCAAAAAATATCGATGGAATGGAGCCATGTCAATTCCTATCGGAAAGTTTCGATGCATTGTGTGGGCAATCGCATTTCGCATCATCGAAGCCGCCAGTCAGGAATCGGTCTCCAAATCATCAGGCTGTTGTCGGGTAAGCTGCCTTACGGCAGTGTGTCCCGATAGCGGTCGATCCCATCGCATTGTCGATCGCTTGGAAGCGGACGTTCCCGGCTGTGATTACCGAAGAGCGAGCTCAGCGTAGTGCAGGGTAGCGCAGTGAGAAATGATCACAGCTCTTACCCCGTCGCGCCGCCATCTTGCTTTGGTTCTCCCTCGGTCGCGCGCGAATCTTTCGCCGCGACGCCCTGCTGGCCGGGCATCGCCGTCAGATAGGCGACGATTGCCGGCACGTCGGCGGAAGGCACGGGCGCGTGATACGCCTCGCGCATCTTGGTCACCGTCGCGGTCCATTGCGCCTTGGTGAGCGGCGGCTGGGTCATCGCCATGCTCGGCGAATGGCACGAGGCGCAGTTGCGGTTGATGACATCGGCGTTGGGACCGGCGGGATACATCGCATCGTCGATCGGCAGCTCGACCGACGCCGAGGTGAGTGTGAAGCCGTTGGCGCTCACCCCCGGCGGCGCGGGCGTCGAGGTCGGCGCCGGGGCGGGCGCGGGCCGGTCGTGCGGCGGGCCGACCAGCATCAGGGCGAGCGCTGCGATGCCGAGGGCGACCGCTGCCAGGACGCCGAGCGAAGGTGTCTTCATTGTGCCTCTCCCTTCATGCCGCGATGATGTTGGTGATTTCGACATTGGCGCGCATGAACCCGCCGGGATTCCAGATCGGCTTGAGCGGCTGCGCGACGCCGTCGGTGTTCCAGCAGCGCACCATCAGCGCGACGCGCCCGCGATGCGGCAGCGGCACGCGCCCGTCCCAGCGGCGGAAGCCGTATTTGCCCTGATCGGGCCCCAGCGTCGTCTGATACCAGGTGTGGCCATCCGACGAGACGTCGACCTTGGCGACGCCGCAGGTGCCGCCCATCGCGATCCCGCCGACGGGGATCGAGGGTTCGAACGCGATCTCGTCGCCTTCGTCGAGGCTGGTGATCCAGCTGCGCGGCACCATCCGGTTGATCGGCACGGTCGGGAAATCCTTGGCGCCGGGCGCGACATTGCCGCCGGGGGTCGCGGGGATCTTGTAGGCCTGGGCCATCCAGAAGCGATCGTCGGGCTTGTCGAGCACCTCGATCGAATTGAGCATCTTGACCCAATAGGTCGAATACCAGCCGGGCACGATCAGCCGGCAGGGAAAGCCGTTGAGGAGCGGCAACTGCTCGCCGTTCATGCCGAACGCCACCATCACCTCGCCGTCGCGGGCGTGATCCACATCGAGCGACTTGAAGAAATCGGGGCCGTCGGGAACGACCGGCTGGTCGAGCCCGCCGAAGCGCACCTGCACCGCGCCGGGCCTGACCCCGGCGATATCGAGGATGTCGCGCAGCCGCACGCCGAGCCATTTGGCGTTGCCCATCGCGCCGTTGCCCCATTGTGCGCCCGGCACGCGCGGCTGGAACAGCCCGCGTGAATTGCCCGAGCACTGGTTGACCGCGGCATATTCGATCCGCGGCAGCTTGAGCAGGTTGGCGAGGCTGATCGACAGCGGCTTGTTTACGTGCCCGAACACATTGAGGCGGAAGCTCTCGGCGTCGACCGATTCGGGAATATCCGCCCAGTGCCAGCGGACGAAGAACTGGTCGTTCGGCGTGAAGACGTCGCGATCGAACACGCTCATCGGCGTCTCGAGCAGCGGCGGGTGGATGCGTTGCAGGATCATCTCGCCCTTGTCGGGAAAGGCGCTGGTCATCGACCGCGTCGACGGGCCGCCGGGCAGGTGGAGATCGACGCTGTCCTGTGCGAAAGCGGGCGCGGCGGCGAGCATCGCGCCGCCGAGTGCAGCGCGGCCCAGGAAGCGGCGGCGGCTCGTCTCGGCGGCGAATGCGGTATCCAGTCGATCCATTATGTCCTCCCCTGTTCGGGTTGAATGGCGGAAAATCGGCGCTGGCGGCAAGCGATCGGATCGGCCGCTTCGATCGTGGCGAGGGATCAGTTGGGCTTTGCGATGCACGGCGAGACGAACAGATTGCCGCGCCACGCGCCTGCCAGCGTCTTGCCGCCGACCAGCAGCCACATCAGCGCGAGCGCCACGGTGAGCAGCGTGCCGGCCCAGCCGAAGAAGACGATGTGGAAGGTCGTCCCGAGGCGGAAGGTTGCGACGGTGTAGACACCCAAGGGGAAGGTATAGCCCCACCAACCGAGGTTGAACGGGATGCCGGCGCGCCAGTAGCGCAGCGTGATGAGCGTCGCGAGCACCAGCCACCACAGGCCGAAGCCCCACAGGGTCAGCCCCGCGATCGCGCCGAGCCCGTTGGCGATCGTGCCGATCGTTGCGAGGCCGTGCGCGCCGAGGATCGCCGGCGCGTCCGCGCCCAGCAGCAGCATGCCGAGCGCGCCGGTCCCGATCGGGCCGAGCGCGAGCCAGGCGGACGCCGCCATGCTCTCATTGGGCAACCGGTGAAGCGCCATGCGCAGGATCAGCACCGCGAGGATCGAGAGCGCGACCGGCACCGAATAGGCCCAGAGCACATAGGACGTCGCCAGCACGATCAGCCCTGGACCGGCGGCGAGATGCGGCGCGAGGAGCCCGCCGCTCGCCCCCGCGACCTCGGCGGCGACGACCGGTAGCAGCCAGACCGCGGTCATCGCGTCGAGGCTATGGTCCTGCCGCGTGAACATCAGATAGGGGATCATCACCCCGCAGACGAGCGACATCGCGACGTCGAGCCACCATAGCATCTCGGCGACGCCGACGATGCCGGCGCCGAACAGGCCGATGCCGAACGCCAGGCAGCCGTTGATGATCGTCGCCAGCCCCATCGGGATCGTGCCGATGAACATCGACACGGTGTTGTGGCCGAAAATGCGGCGCGCCTCGTCGGTGAACAGGATCCAGCGCGCCGCGTAGAGCACCGAGAACAGCGCGAACAGGGCAATGTTGAACAGCCACAGCGCACGGCCGACCGGCATCAGCGCGGGGCCGATGCCCGGCACCTGCGGCAGCGCGAGCGCGAGGATGCCGGTGCCCATCGTGGCGGCGAACCAGTTAGGTGTGAACTGCCGGATCATCTCGCGCGGATGGCGCAGCTGGCTGAGCGGCCGCAGACCGCTCAACACCGGATGCAGGTCGTCGTTCATTGTCCGAAATCCTTGACGAGGTCGGTAAGCGCGTCGGCGGCGCGGGTGCGGTAGCGTTCCTTGTGGCGCAGCGCATGGAAGGCGCGATCGGGCATGCCGAGCGGCAGCTCGACGAGGTCGCCCGCCGCCAGCGCTCGGGCGACCACCAGCCGTGACAGCACCGCGACGCCCGCGCCCGCCTCGACCGCGGTGCGCACCGCTTCGTTCGACGGCATCGTCATCGCGATCGTCAGGTCGGCGGGATCGAAGCCCCGCGTACGGAGCACGGCGTCGAAGCTCGAGCGCGTTCCCGACCCGTCCTCGCGGACGATGAACGGCGTCGCGCGCAGCCACGCCTCGTCGATGACGTCGACCGGTTCGCGTCCGACCAACACCATCGGGTCGCGCGCGACGACCCAGTGCGCGAGTGCGGGCTCGTCGATCGCGCCCTCGACGAAGCCCAGTTCGGCGGCGCCGTCGAGCACGCGCGCTGCGGCGCCCTCGGTATTGTCGATCGCCAGGTCGACCGCGATCTGCGGATGGTGGCTGCGAAACGCGGCCAGACGGGGCGGCAGCCAATAACTGGCGATCGTCTGGCTGGCGACGAGCTTGAGCGTGCCCTGCTTCAGCCCACCGAAATCGGCGAGCAGCGTCTCGGCATGCGAGGCGCGGCCAAGCACCGCGCGCGCTTCATCGAGAAACGCGCGGCCTGCTTCGGTCAGCTCGATGCCGCGCCCCACGCGGTTGAACAGCGGCACGCCGTAGCGCGCCTCAAGTGTCGCGACGGCGCCCGATGCCGCCGACTGCGTGACGTTGAGCGCTTCCGCCGCACGGGTCATATGCTCGCGCTCGGCGACGGCGACAAAGATGCGAAGTTGTTCAAGCGTCATGATCGATCTCCTGATCTGATCGATACCGAAACAAGAACAATCTCTCCAACCGTTCTTTAAGATGGTTCCGATCTGATACTATGATCATTTTACCGTCCTACGGATCAATCGAAGCGATCGTTCCGGTCAGCCCGATACGATTGGACGCGGCTTGCGTCCGGCTCCTACAGAGGCGCGTTTGTTCCCGACCAAGGATTCTCGTCATGTCCGATACGCCCCTCAAGGTCGCCGTCAGCGGTGCGGCCGGCCAGATCTGCTATTCGCTGCTGTTCCGCCTGGCGCATGGCGACCTGTTCGGCCCCGACCGGCCGGTCATCCTTCACCTGCTCGATCTCGAACAGGCGCTGCCCGCGGTGCGCGGGGTGGTGATGGAGCTGGAGGATTGCGCGTTTCCCTTGCTCAAGCAGGTGATCGTCACCGCCGATCCCGAGACCGCGTTCGGCGATATCGACGCCGCGCTGCTGGTCGGCTCGCGCCCGCGCTCGAAGGGAATGGAGCGGCGCGACCTGCTCGCGGCCAATGCGGCGATCTTCAAGACGCAGGGCGCCGCGCTCAACGCCGCGGCGAATCGCGACGCCAGGGTGATCGTGGTCGGCAATCCCGCCAACACCAACGCCTGGATCCTCGCCGAACACGCCCGCGATTTTCCGCGCGACAATATCAGCTCGATGATCCGGCTCGATCACAATCGCGCGCAGGGGCAGCTCGCCGCGCAGGCGGGCGTCGGCGTCGAGGAGATCGAGAAGCTGGTCGTCTGGGGCAATCATTCGCCGACGATGTTCGCCGACTGGACCTATGCGACGATCGACGGCGCACCGCTGAAGCAGCGGATCGGCGACGCCGACTGGTATACCGATACGCTGATCCCACGCGTCGCCCAGCGATCATCGAGGCGCGCGGCGCCTCGTCGGCGGCGTCGGCGGCCAATGCGGCGATCGACCACATGCGCGACTGGTGGCACGGCAGCGACGGCCGCTGGGTGTCGATGGGCCTGTCGTCGACCGGCGACTACGGCATTCCCGAAGGACTGTTCTGCGGCGTGCCGGTCACCTGCGGCACCGGCTCGATCGACCGCGTCACCGGGCTCGATATCGACGAATTCCAGCGGTTGATGATCGATCGCACCGTCGCCGAATTGATCGAGGAACGCGACGCGGTGCGCGCGCTGGGGTGAAAAATTCACCCCGCCGGGTGGGGGGACGACCCGGCGGGGTGACGGCGGACGCTGGCGATCGCCACAGGGCAAGACGATCGGGTCAGCGTCGCGCCGAGCTGGTCCAGCCGAACTTCGTAAAGATCGCCGCGCCGCGCGGGCTGGCGAGGAAGCGCGCGAAGGCCTTGGCCTCGGCATTGTCGGCGGCGCGCGTCGCGAGCACGACGCCGCTGTCGCGGTAGACCAGCCGATCGCGATCGAGCGGCACCACGTCGGCGACGCCGGGATGCGCGATCGCCCAGATCGGGAAGGTCACCCAGGCATCGATCGTCGGATCGGCCTGCCACGCCTTGAGCGCGAGGCCGGTGTTGCGCGCGAACAGGACGACATTGCCGCGGAACCGTCGCAGCGTCGCCATGTCGCCGTCGCGCCCGGCGATATCCTCCCACATGCCCTGCTGCCCGGCGCCGTCGACCACCGCGATGCGCATGCCAGGCTTGAGCAGATCGGCGAAGCCGCGGATATGGCGGGGATTGCCGGGCCGAACCAGGATACCGGCCGGACGGAGATAGAGCGGCGTCACCGTCTCGGGCTTGAGCGCGGCGCCGAAGGTCGCAAGGAAGTCGCTCATCATCGCTTCGGAGCCGCTATAGACGACGTCGCCGTCGCGCTTCATCGCGTCGGACCACTCGGGCGTCGGCCCAGCAGTGACGACGACGTCGATGCCATGCTCGCGCCCGAACACCTGCGCGGCTTCCTTGATCGCCGGCGCCGGGCCACCGGGGCCGTAGACGTGCAGCGTCTCGGCCGAGGCGATCGGCGCTGCGACCGCCGCAGCGAGCGCCACGACGACGAGCAGCGCGCGCGTCACTTGGCGCTCGCGGTGTAAGGCTTGAAGCCGTAGCGCTCGAAGATCGCCAGCCCGTCCGGCGAGCGGATGAAATCGAGCCAGCGGCGCGCCGCTTCGGGATGCGCCGCGCCCTTCACCACGGCGCCGGCATAGATCGCTGTCGTGTTGTCGGCCGCCGGGATGTCGACGCCGTCGATCGGGTGGCCGGCCTGCTTCTGGAACTCGACCTCGGATTGCCAGGTGACGCCGGCCTGCGCCTTGCCCTGCATCAGCCACAACGGTGTCTGGCGGTGATGGATATGGGTGAGCTGGGTCGAACCGTCGGCGACCTTGGTCTTGTAGACAGCGGTGGCGAGTGCATCGCCGCCGGCCTTGGCGAGCGAGGCCTGGATCTGCCGCGCGATCCCCTCGAACTCGGGATTGGGCATGGCGAGCTTGACGTCGGCGCGGCCGAGATCGCTCAGCCCCTTGATCCCGGCGGGGTTGCCCTTGGACACCATGATCGCCAGCGTATTGGTGGCGTAGGGAACGACCGGACCCGCCAGCAGTCCCGCGGCGAGCTGCTTCTCGACCGCCTTCTCGCCCGCGAGATAGACGTCGGGCTTCACTGTCCAGGTCATGTTGCCGACGGTCACCGTTCCGCCGGCCTTGATCTGGCGGACCAGCAGCCCCGGTGGGATCGTCTCCCAGTAGAGCCGGCCCTTGTATTCGGGATATTTCGCCTCGAACGCCGCGACCAGCGGGGCCATCGCGAAGAAGTAATTGCCGCCCACGTAAAGCGACAGCAACGAGTTCATCGGGCTGCCGTGGAAGTCGGCGAGGTTGTCGGCATCGGCGACGGTGAAGCCGAAGCCGCGATCGACCGCGTCGTTGTTGCGCCCGCCCTGCCACGGCGGCGAGACGCCGAGGTCGCTGACGTTCTGGTCCTGCTTGTCCTGCGCCATCGCCGGCGTGCTCAGCGCAGCCGTGATCGCCAGCGCGGCGAGCGCCGCGCGAAATTTTCCTCTAGCCATTGTCGTTCCCCTGTCTTGCGGATCACAGCGGCATCAGGTCGTAGCCCTGATGCTCCAGCGTGGTGACGGTGGTGAGGCCCGAGAGCGCCAGCGTCACATGGTGGTCGATCCAGTCATATTGGAAGTCGTGCTCGGCCACCGCCTGGGCGCAGACCGACACGTCGACGCCGGCCTTGCGCAGCTCCTCGATCAGCGGAAGGTTCGGGTTGGCGACGCCGAACTTGGCGCGATACTGCGCGTCGTCGAGCGCGAGCGGCGTCGCGGCACCGTAAGCGATCGCGACGAACTTCAGATGGTCGAGCGGCACACCCGCCGCGACGTAGAGATTGACGGTGCGCGCGACATGATCGAGCGAGGCGTTGACGCTGCCCGGCGCCTTGGCGGCCTGGGTCAGCGCGAAGACGATCTTGTAGGTCTCGCGCGGATCGGGCTTGTAAGCGGCGTTCGCCAGATAATGGATCTTGCCGTAACCGTGGATCGTCGGCGTCGTCCAGAAACCTTGCGGCATGTCGGCTCCCATCGCCGTTCCGGCCGAAGCGAGCATCGCGCCCGCCAGCAATACAGTCATGACCTTGCGCATCGGATACTGTCCTTCGTCTTTGGTCGATGGACGCAAGCTAGGAACATCCGGCGCACGATACCAATGGGCATTGCCGACCATTTCGATCGGCAATCGTGATTGGACGGATCGATCGGGCGGCCGCTAAGCGATACGCGTTCGTCACAATCGGGGATCATGAACGCGTGCTGACCATCGGCCTTTTTCTGGCGATCAGCTTTCTCGTCTCGGTGATCGCGCTCGCGGTGCTGATCTGGGCGATCTCGAGCGGCCAGTTCGCGTTCGGCCAGCGCCAGGCGCGCGTGATCTTCAACGATGGCGAGGAAGGCGCGCTCGACGATCCGACCGTCGCCGGCGACACGATCGACGTCGAGCGCGCGGCTATCGACGCCTCGACCGCGAAGCCCGTCACGTTGCTGCTCGCCGCCGCGATCCTGTGGCTCGTGCTCGGCTCGATATTCGGGCTGATCGCCTCGCTCAAGCTGCACATGCCCGACTGGCTCGACGCGAGCCCGGCGCTGACCTTCGGGCGCGTCCGCACGATGCACCTGACGCTCGTCATCTACGGCTGGCTGTCGCTGTCGGGAATCGCGACGGCGACGTGGATCGTCCCGCGCATCTTCAAGGCGCCGCTGCGCTCGGCCGGGCTGGTCACCTGGGGCGCGATGCTATGGAACATCGGTCTCGTCGCCGGCGTCGTCGCGATCGCGACCGGCTGGAGCGACGGCGAGGAATGGCTCGAAATCCCCTGGCAGATCGACGGCCTGCTCGCGATCGGCGGCGCGCTGACGGTGATCCCGCTGCTGCGCACCGCCTTCACCCGCAAGGTCGAGCATATCTACGTCTCGGGCTGGTATTTCCTCGCCGCGATGTGCTGGTTCCCGGCGCTGTACATCATCGCCAACATCCCGCACGTGTTCATCGGCGCCGAAGAGGCGACGGTGAACTGGTGGTTCGCGCACAACGTGCTGGGACTGTGGTTGACCCCGCTGGGGCTCGGCGCCGCCTATTATTTCATCCCCAAGATCATCGGCAAGCCGGTCTATTCCTATTCGCTGTCTTTGCTCGGCTTCTGGGCGCTGGCGCTGTTCTACAGCCAGGTCGGCATCCATCATTTGATCGGCGGCCCGGTGCCGACCTGGGTGGTGACGCTGTCGGTGGTGCAGAGCGTGATGATGTTCGTGCCGGTGATCGCGGTCGCGATCAACCAGCACGTCGTCGTCGCGCGCAACCTGTGGGCGTTCCGCGCCTCGTTGCCGCTGCGCTTCGTCTCGCTCGGCGCGATCATGTATACGCTGGCGTCGTTCGAAGGCTCGCTCGAGGCGCTGCGTTCGATCAACACCGTCACGCACTTCACCCAGTTCACCATCGCGCACGCCCATCTCGGCGCCTACGGCTTCGCGACCTTCGTGATGTTCGGCTCGATCTATTACATGATGCCGCGCATCACCGGGCGGAACTGGCCGTGGCCGAGCCTGATCACCGCGCATTTCTGGTGCGTCGTGCTCGGCTTCATCCTCTATTTCACCGCGCTGACGATCGGCGGCTGGCTCGAGGGCGAGGCGATGCTCGATGCGACGCGACCCTTCTCGGCGAGCGTCATCCTGCTCAAGCCGTTCCTCGAAGGGCGCTCGATCGGCGGCGCGATCATGACGCTCGGGCACTTCCTGTTCGCGATCAACTTCATCGGCCTGCTGATGCGGCGCAGCGCGCCCGCTGCGAAGGCGGTGGCGGCA
>JAYRJH010000530.1:0-1577 GCA_041906415.1 Sphingomonas sp.
GGGACCGAGACCACGTCGCGGATGGCACGCGCCATCGGCACCAGTGGCGCGGCCGGCGAGGCGATGGTCGGGTAATGGCGCGACCGGCTCCACATGCTGGAGTTGGTGCCCGCGCTCACATCGACGAAATCGAGCTTCCCCCACTCCACCATCATCCGGGCGTAGCTGATGCCGTCCGCGAGGCCGTAGCCATCTGGGATCAGTTCATCGGCGCTGAAGCGGATCCCGAAGGTGAAATCGGGCCCCACGGCGGCGCGGCAGGCCTGCAACGTCTCGTGCGCCATCCGCAGCCGGTTCTCCTCGCTGCCGCCATAGGCGTCGGTGCGCTTGTTGGAGGCGGGGGAGAGGAACTCCTGCACCAGATTGCCATGGGTGAACGACAGCTCGACACCGTCCAGCCCGCCGTCGCGGCAGCGCCGGGCGGCGTCGGCGAAGGCGCGGACGATCTCGGCGATCTCTTCCAGTTCCAGCTCGTGCGGGATGTCGCGCGTGCGGTCCATCGGCATCGGCGAGGGCGCGACCGGCGGCCGGCCATCCGGGCCCATCGCGGAGTTGCGGCCGGAATGAGAGAGCAAGCAGAAGATCCGCGCGCCTTCCTCGTGCACGGCGGCTGCGAGCCGGCGATAGGCGGGGATCACGGAATCGTCGGTGTTCTTCAGCGTGCCGCCGCGCCCCGCCGCGCTCAGCGGCGATTCGTCGATCGCAGTGGCCTCGATGACGATCAGGCCGATGCCGCCACGGGCGCGGGCGCGGTGATATTCGATATGGCGGTCCGTCAGCCCGCCGTCCTTGCCGAACCCCGTGCCGTGCGCCGATGAAAAGACACGATTGCGAAGCGTCACGCGCCCGACCGTCAGCGGAGACAGGAGATGGCGATAGCGCGCGCCCACCGCGTCGCGCGGAGGCGCCTTCAGATCAATCTGGTTGACGGCTGAGCCCATCAGTCATTTCCCCTTCCGCCGCACAAGAGGACTGGCAAGTGCCTGCTGGCCGGTCCGTGGCAGTTGCTGGCTGATGCCCAAAAATTTATTGCTATGCGATATCTTTTTCCAAATTCAACAGATCATCGGTGCGCAAGGCCTGTCAAGCAGGGCCGCCGTGCTGTTCAGGGGCTTCCAAGGATCGCCTTCGCCTCCGCGGGGTTGGCGACGAATTCGCCCAGGCTCTCCACGATGGCGCCCAGGCGTTCCACACGAGCCGCATTGCCCCGGCTCAACACGCCTCGCCGCAGATAAAGCTTGTCCTCCATGCCGGCGCGCACATGCCCGCCGAGGGTCACGGCCCGGCCCACCATGTGGAACTGGGTGCGCGAGATGCCATATCCTGACCAGATCGCGCCTGCGGGGATCAGCGACTTCATGGCCACTATGGCTTCCGCCGTGGCTGGCGCACCTCAGGATATGCCGCGGCAGACCTTCACCAGCGGCTTTCCCTCGAACGCGCCCTGGGAGACCATCCGCGGCGCAAGCGCGACATGGCCGAGGTCGAAGACCTCCAGCTCCGGTCTGATGCCGGCTTCGCGGTAGTGCGCCCTGTCCATGCTCGGCGTACCGGTGGCGGGAACACGCACATGGATG
>JAYRJH010000531.1:0-1576 GCA_041906415.1 Sphingomonas sp.
GAACTCGCCGCGATATTTCGCCCCCGCGATCAGCGCGCCCATGTCGAGCGCCATCAGGCGGCGATCCTTGAGCGTGTCGGGAACGTCGCCGTTGGCGATGCGCAGCGCGAGCCCTTCGGCGATCGCGGTCTTGCCGACGCCCGGCTCGCCGATCAGCGCGGGGTTGTTCTTGGTGCGGCGCGCGAGGATCTGGATCGTGCGGCGGATCTCCTCGTCGCGGCCGATCACCGGATCGAGCTTGCCGTCGCGCGCCGCCTGCGTCAGGTCGCGCGCGAACTTCTTGAGCGCGTCATAGCGATCCTCGGCCGAAGCCGTGTCGGCGGTGCGGCCGCCGCGCAACTGGTTGATCGCGGCGTTCAGCCCCTCCGGGGTGACTCCGGCGGCCTTCAGCGCCTTGCCCGCCGGCGTGTTGAGCGCCAGCGCCAGCGCGACCAGCAGCCGCTCGACCGTGACATAGGAATCGCCCGACTTCTGCGCGATCTGCTCGGCGGAATCGAGCACGCGCACCGCATCGTTGTTCAGCCCCGGCGACTGTTGCGCGCCCGAGCCGGAGACGGCCGGAATCTTCGACAGCGCAAGGTCGGTCTCGCTGACCGCGCGGCGCGCATCGCCGCCCGCCGACTGGATCAGCCCGGCGGCCATGCCCTGATCGTCCTCCAGCAGCGCCTTGAGCAGATGTTCGGGTGTGATCTGCTGATGGTTCATGCGGATCGCGACGGTTTGCGCGGACTGGAGGAAGCCCTTGGCGCGATCGGTGAGTTTTTCGAGGTTCATGTTGCTCCCCTTGAGATGGGCCAGATGTAATGTGGCATTTATGCCACACAAGGGGGAGGGCGCGCGAAGTTGGAACTGGCGGTGAAAGGGGGATATACGGGTTGCAAATCGCAACAGGAGAGCGACTCATGGCCACCGCCGCGACCATCGACACCCAGCCGCACTACGTGCCCGGCGAGTGGGAGGCGCGGGTCGATCTCGCCGCCGCCTATCGGCTGGTCGCGCTCTACGGGTGGGACGACCTGATCTTCACGCACCTTTCCGCGCGCGTGCCGGGGCCGGAGCATCATTTCCTCATCAACCCCTATGACATGATGTTCGAGGAGATCACCGCCTCCTCGCTGGTGAAGATCGACGTGGAGGGCAATCCGGTCGGCCCGACGACGCATCCGGTGAACCCGGCGGGGTTCACCATCCATTCCGCGCTGCACATGGCGCGCGAGGATGCGGCGGCGGTGATGCACCTGCACACGCCGCACGGGCAGGCGGTGTCGGCGATGGAATTCGGCCTGCTGCCGCATACCCAGACCTCGATGATCGCGGGGCACGACATCGCCTACCACGATTACGAGGGCATCGCGACCGATCTGGACGAGCGCGAGCGGCTGGTCGCCGACATGGGGCAGAAGCATGCGATGATCCTGCGCAACCACGGCACGCTCGCCGTGGGGGAAAGCGTTGGGGCGTGCTTCCTGCGGCTCTATTTCCTCGAGCGCGCGTGCGAGGCGCAGGTGCTGATGCTTTCGGCGGGGAAGGAGAACCTCAACACCCCGCCGCAGGGCGTGGAGGGCAAGGTCGCCCG
>JAYRJH010000532.1:0-1573 GCA_041906415.1 Sphingomonas sp.
CGCTCGGCGGTTCGTTCGCCGCGGTGCTGGCGCTCGGCGGCGGCGCCGCGGCGTTGCGCCTCGGCCGGTCCGACCGCCTGCTCGTGGAGCAAGCCGACGCGCTCACCGCGGCCGATGAGGCGGTGGCGGGCTTCGCCGCGGTCTCCGCCGTGATCGGGGCGGACGGGCGCGCCGCGCTGGTGTTCGGCGAGGACAGGCGCGTCGTCGTGCTCAAGGTGCATGGCGCGCGGATCGCGGGGCGCGTGATCGCATGGGATTCGGTGCGCGCCACGCCCGGCGGGATGCTGGTGGAGACCGGCGAGCGGCGCTTCGGCGCGGTGGCGCTGCCGGGCGTCGATGCGCTCGACGTGCGCAGGCTGGCGCCGCAACTTACACCCGTGTAAAATGCGCGGCGTGACGCCGCCCGCGCTTCCCGATCCTGTGACCTATGCCGTCCCCGGCTTCGTGCTACTGGTGGCGGCGGAGATGGTGATCGCCCGTTTCCGCGATCGCAGCCGCTACGAGCCGCGCGACACGCTCACCAGCCTGATGCTCGGATTGGGCAGCACGGTGGCGGGCGCGCTCTCTGCGGGCCTGGTCTATGCGCTGGCGATGTGGGTGTGGCGCTTCCGCATCTTCGACATCGGCTGGCAATATTATTGGTTCGTCATCGCCTTCGTGCTGGACGATCTGGCCTATTACGTCTTCCACCGCTCCGCGCATCGCGTGCGCTGGTTCTGGGCGAGCCATGTGATTCACCACAGCTCGCAGCATTACAATCTGTCCACCGCGCTCCGGCAGACATGGACGGGCTTTTTCAGCATCGCCTTCCTGTTCCGCCTGCCGCTGTTCCTGATCGGCTTCCCGCCGGCGATGATCTTCTTCGTGGCGGGGGTGAACCTGATCTACCAGTTCTGGATCCACACGGAGGTGATCGGGCGGATGCCGCGCTGGTTCGAGGCAGTGATGAACACGCCGTCGCACCACCGCGTCCACCATGCGACCAACCCGCGCTATCTCGACCGCAACTATGCCGGCGTGTTCATCGTGTGGGACAGGATGTTCGGCACGTTCGAGCCGGAGCGCGACGACGATCGCCCGCGTTACGGCATCGTCCACCAGCTCGGCTCGTTCAACGTGCTCTGGGCGGCGTTCCACGAATGGATCGGCATCGCGCGGGACGTGTGGCGCGCGCCGTGGAGCGCCAAGGCGGGCTATATCTGGCGCCCGCCCGGCTGGAGCCATGACGACAGCCGCGACACCAGCGAGACGCTGAAGGCGGCATGGGAAGCACGTCAGAGCAGGCCCAGCTCGCCCAGCTTCCCCGCGAGCGTGGCGGGCAGCGCCTCGCTTGCGCCTTCCCCGCCGGAAAGATCGGCGGGCGCATCCGCCGCCTCCAGATAGCGCCAGCCCTGATGCGCACGTTTCGGCTGCGGGTGGACGAGCCGCAGCTTCCAGTCGAGCACGATTGCCACGCGCCCGCCCTCCGCTTCGCCGAACGACAGGATCGGCGAGCGCGCGACCAGCGCGTGCTTGAGGATCCAGAACAGCGAGCCTTTCCCCGCTATCTCCTCATGCCGCTTCGGCAGGTTGC
>JAYRJH010000533.1:0-1570 GCA_041906415.1 Sphingomonas sp.
CGGACGACCACCACCACGTCGCGCTCCAGCTCGCCGCGTTTGAAGGCTTCCAGCACCTCGTTCTGGTCGTGGAACACGCGCGCCGGGGCCTCGACGATCCAGCGATCGCGCTCGACGGCGGAAACCTTGATGCACGCGCGGCCGATGTTGCCGGCGAGGATGCGCATGCCTCCGTCGGGCGAGAAAGGCGCGGAGACCGGGCGCAGGATCGTCTCGTCCCCGCTCGCGCCCGGATCGCGCCAGACGAGCGCGTCGCCCTCCAGCGCGGGCTTGCGCGCGGCCTGCGCCAGCGTGTCGCCGCCCGCGGTCAGGATATCGCCGTGGAGATAGCCGCCCGCGACCAGCTCGCGGATCACGAACGGCATCCCGCCCGCCGCCTCGAACGCGTTCACGTCCGCCGAGCCGTTGGGATAGACCCGCGCGATCAGCGGCACGGCGGCGGAGAGGCGGTCGAAATCCTCCCAGTCGATCACGATCCCCGCCGCGCGCGCGATCGCGGGGACATGAAGCAGGTGGTTGGTCGATCCGCCCGTCGCCAGCAGCCCGACCGCCGCGTTGACGATCGCGCGCTCGTCCACGCATGTCCCGAGCGGCCGGTAATCCTCGCCGCGCCAGCCCAGCCCGGCGACGCGATGGACGGCGGCGCGGGTCAGTTCCTGCCGCAATTTCGTGCCCGGATTGACGAAGGCCGCGCCGGGTATGTGCAGCCCCATCACCTCCATCATCATCTGGTTGGTGTTGGCGGTGCCGTAGAAGGTGCAGGTGCCGCGATCGTGATAGGCCGCGATCTCGCTGTCGAGCAGTTCCGCGCGCGAGGCCTCCCCGGTGGCGAAGCGCTCGCGGACCGCCGCCTTGTCCTTGTTCGGCAGGCCGGAAGGCATCGGTCCGCCGGGCACCAGCAGCATTGGCAGATGGCCGAAGCGGAGCGCGCCCATCAGCAGCCCGGGCACGATCTTGTCGCAGATGCCGAGCAGCAAGGCGCCCTCGAACGTGCCGTGCGACAGCGCCACGGCGGTGGCCAGCGCGATCGTGTCGCGGCTGAACAGCGACAGCTCCATGCCCGGATAGCCCTGCGTCACCCCGTCGCACATCGCGGGGACGCCGCCAGCCACCTGCGCCGTCGCCCCCGCCTCGCGCGCCCAGAGCTTCATCAGCTCCGGATAGCGGTAATAGACCGCATGGGCGGAGAGCATGTCGTTATAGGCGGTGACGATGCCGATGTTCATGCCCGCATCGGCCTTCATCGCCTCCCGATCCTCCGGCGTGCCGGCATAGGCGTGGGCGAGGTTGGCGCAGCCGAGTTGCGGCCTGCCGATCCATGTCTCGCGCTGGCGATCGAGCAGCGCGAGATAACGCGCGCGGCTCTCCCGGCTGCGCTCTGCGATGCGATCGGTGACAGCGTTGACAGTCGGGTTCATGACATCATCTGGTCTATTGGGAAGAAAGATGCGTTGCTTATACCCGTCCGCGCGCGCGGAACGGGAAATAATCTTGCCCGGCGCGTCTCAGGGCGCCCAGTGGATATCCACCGGCAATTCCGCATCCGCCAGCACGCGGCCGATCGGATAAG
>JAYRJH010000534.1:0-1566 GCA_041906415.1 Sphingomonas sp.
AGGTCTTCCCCGAGGACCGCATCTTCCGCATCGATCACTATCTCGGCAAGGAGACGGTGCAGAACATCCTCGCACTGCGTTTCGGCAATTCCTTTTTCGAGCCTGTGTGGAACGCGCGCGGGATCGACAATATCCAGATCACCGTGTCCGAAACGGTCGGGCTGGAGGATCGCGCCAGCTATTATGACGGCGCGGGCGCGCTGCGCGACATGGTGGCGAACCACATGCTGCAGCTCGTCGCCCTCGTCGCGATGGAGCCGCCCGCGCGCTATGACACCAGCGCGATCCGTGACGAAAAAGCCAAGGTGTTCCGCTCGCTCCGCCAGATGAAGGCTGAGGACGTGCCGAACTGCACGGTGATCGGCCAATATACCAGCGGCGCAATAAACGGCGAGATCGTGAAGGGTTACGACGAGGAGCTTGGACGCGATTCGAACACCGAGACGTTCGTCGCGATCAAGGCGCGCGTCGACAACTGGCGCTGGCAGGGCGTGCCCTTCTATCTCCGCACGGGCAAGAGGATGCCGGTGCGGCGGTCCGAGATCGCGATCCAGTTCAAGCCGGTGCCGCATTCCATGTTCGCCGGGCGCGGCGGGGTGTTGCAGCCCAACATGCTCATCATCCGCCTCCAGCCGGAGGAATATGTCCAGCTCCTCGTGATGGCGAAGGAGCCGGGGCTGGATCGCGACGGAATCCACCTGCGCGAGGTGCCCCTGAACCTCAGCCTCGACGCGGAATTCGCGGGCACGCGCAGGCGCATCGCCTATGAGCGGCTGTTGCTCGATTTGATCGAGGGCGACCAGACCCTGTTCGTCCGCCGCGACGAGGTGGAGGCGCAATGGACGTGGATCGATGCGATCCGCGCCGGCTGGGCCGCCAATGCGATGAAACCGAAGGACTATCCCGCCGGCACATGGGGACCGTCCGCCGCGATCGCGCTCACCGAGCGCGACGGCGTGACCTGGCAGGACGATTGAGGAATTGAGATGAGCGACGAAATCGAGTGGTGGGAATATGATGACGCGGCCGAGATGGCCGAGGCCGTCGCGGGAGATATCGGCTTCATCATCGAAAGCGCGATCGAGGCGCGCGGCGCGGCGGTGATCGCGCTGGCCGGCGGCAAGACGCCGGTGCCGATCTATGAGAAGCTCGCCGCCGCGAAGATCGACTGGAAGCGGGTGACGATCGTCCCCACCGACGAGCGCATCGTGCCGCTGGGCGATCCGCTGTCGAACGTCACGATGATCGGCAAGACGTTCATCCCGAAGGGCGCGCGCGTGATCCCGATCGTCCCCAAGGCCGTGGACGACTATAGGGCGGCCGGGCGCTCCGCCGATGCGCTGATGCAGGATCTGCACTGGCCGCTCGACCTCTGCCTGCTGGGCGTGGGCGGCGACGGGCATACCGCCTCGATCTTCCCCGGCCCGGACTATGACGAAGCGCTGAACGGCCCACGCGAGCGCCGCGCGCTCGGCGTGATGCCCGATCCCCTGCCGCCGGAGGCGCCGGTGGCGCGTGTCACCATCTCGCGACAGGGCATCGTGACCGCGCGCGCGCTGATGATCG
>JAYRJH010000054.1:0-11059 GCA_041906415.1 Sphingomonas sp.
CAAGGCGAAGCCCTATACGATCACCGGCGCGCCGCGCGTGGTGAAGGACATGGTGCTGATCGGCAACGGCGGCGCGGAGTTCGGCGTGCGCGGCTATGTCACCGCCTATGACGCGGCGACCGGCGCGAAGAAATGGCGCTTCTACACCGTCCCCAACCCTACCGGCGCGAAGGACAACGAGGCGTCCGACGCGGCGATGCAGAAGGCCGCGCCCACATGGTCCGCCAACGGCGAATGGAAGAAGTCCGGCGGCGGCGGCACGGTGTGGGATTCGATCGTCTATGATCCCGAGCTGGACCAGCTCTATCTCGGCGTCGGCAACGGCAGCCCGTGGAACCACGGCCTGCGCTCGGAGGGCAAGGGCGACAATCTGTTCCTCTCCTCGATCGTGGCGCTGAAGCCGGAGACGGGCGAATATCTGTGGCATTATCAGGAGACGCCGGCGGAAAGCTGGGACTTCACCGCGACCCAGCCGATCAACCTCGCCACGCTCAAGATCGACGGCAAGGATCGCAAGGTGCTGATGCAGGCGCCGAAGAACGGCTTCTTCTACGTGATCGACCGGACGGACGGGAAGCTCATCAACGCCGGCCAATATATCCCCGGCGTCAACTGGGCGACCGGCTATGACCTCAAGACCGGGCGGCCGATCGAGAATCCGGCGGCGCGCTTCTACAAGACGGGCAAGCCCTTCGTCGCCCTTCCCTCCGCGATCGCCGCGCACAACTGGCAGCCGATGAGCTTCAATCCCAGGACGGGCCTCGCCTATATCCCGGCGCAGATCGTCGCGGCGGGCTATATGGCCGGCAACGCGCCGCTGGATCAGGCGAAGCCGATCGGCTTCAACGTCGGCGAGAACATGGACGCCCTGATGTATCCGCGCGACGCCGCGACCATCAAGGCGGCGACCGCCGGGGCGACCGGCCTGCTCGTCGCGTGGGACCCCGTGGCGAACAAGCCGCGATGGACGGTGAAATATCCCACGCCATGGAACGGCGGCACGATGACGACCGCCGGCAACCTGGTGTTCCAGGGCACGTCGCTGGGCGAGTTCCGCGCCTATGCCGCCGATACGGGCAAGCAATTGTTCTCCTATCCGGTCGGCACCGGGGTGATGGCGGGGGCCGCCACCTATATGGTGAACGGCACGCAATATGTCGCCATCCTCGCCGGGCGCGGCGGGGCGCTGCCGCTGTCGCTGGGCTACGCATATGGCAAGGGCGCCGAGGTGCCGAACCACCCGCGGCTGATCGTGTTCAAGATCGGCGGCAAGGAGCAACTGCCGGCCACCACCCCGCCGGACAACGGCCAGCCCGTGGAGCTGCCCGCCGCGAGCGGCACGCCGGAACAGGTGGCGCAGGGCCGGGCGCTGTTCGGCCGTTATTGCCAGGTGTGCCACGGCGCATCGGCGGCGGGCGGCGGCGGGGTGCTGCCGAACCTGCAACGCTCCGCCGTGCTGGGCAATGCGGATGCGTGGAAGTCGATCCTGATCGACGGCGCGCTGAAGGATCAGGGGATGGTCAGCTTCTCCAGGGTGCTCACCCCGGATCAGGCGCAGTTGATCCGTTATTATGTAATCGACGAGGCGCATTGGGCGCAGAAGAACCTGAACGGCGGGAAATGAGAGGCGGCGGGAGGGCGGGGGCGACTCCCGCCCTTCCCCTTTCGGCCGGGAATCTTATCCGACATGCGGAAAATGCACGTTAAATCGGCAAGGGCGGTCTGCCTGCCCGATAAACAGGCAGCAATAATCCGCAAAAGACCGCGAGTCGCCGCCTTGCCCTTCTGCCGGGCGACTGGCACGTTCGATGCAATGCCGTGGGATGCAAACCATCGCATATGGCGTGGGTTCAACTGGGGGCGGGTAGTTTCGCGTGAAGAAGATCGAAGCGATCATCAAGCCGTTCAAGCTCGACGAGGTGAAGGAGGCGCTGCACGAAGTGGGCGTTTCCGGCATCACCGTTACGGAGGCGAAGGGCTTCGGCCGGCAGAAGGGCCATACGGAGCTTTATCGCGGGGCCGAATATGTCGTGGATTTCCTGCCGAAGGTGAAGCTGGAGGTCGTCGTCGAGGACGGGCTGGTCGAGCGCGTCGTGGAGGCGGTGGCGCAAGCGGCGCAGACCGGGCGGATCGGCGACGGGAAGATCTTCGTCATCCCCGTCGAGACGGCGCTGCGCATCCGCACCGGCGAGCGCGACAACGACGCCATCTGACGCGCACCGTTCATATCATTCTTATCCGGCCGTCGGGCTTCGCGCCCGGCGGCCTGTCGAACACGAAGGGCTTTTGAATCATGGCAACCACCGCCGCCGACGTCCTGAAGCGCATCAAGGACGAGGGGATCGAATGGGTCGATCTCCGCTTCACAGACCCCAAGGGCAAGTGGCAGCACCTCACCATGTGCGCGGGCGTGCTGGGCGAGGATGAGCTGACCGACGGCCTGATGTTCGACGGCTCCTCGATCGAGGGGTGGAAGGCGATCAACGAATCCGACATGACGCTGAAGCCGGATCTCGACGCGGTCTATGTCGATCCCTTCTCCGCCACGCCGATGCTCATCATGATCTGCGACATCGTGGAGCCGGCGACGGGCGAGCTTTATTCGCGCGATCCACGCTCCACCGCGAAGCGCGCGGAAGCCTATGTGAAGACCACCGGCATCGGCGACACCGTCTATGTCGGCCCCGAGGCCGAGTTCTTCATGTTCGACGACGTGCGGTTCGAGAACAGCTATTCGACCAGTTACTACAAGATCGACGATATCGAGCTGCCGGGCAATTCGGGGCGCGAATATGAGGGCGGCAACCTGGGCCACCGCCCGCGCGCCAAGGGGGGGTATTTCCCCGTCGCGCCGGTCGATTCGGCGGTGGATATCCGCGGCGAGATGGTCTCCACCATGATCGAGATGGGCCTGCCGTGCGACAAGCATCACCACGAGGTGGCCGCCTCGCAGCACGAGCTGGGCCTCACCTTCGGCACGCTGACCACCACGGCGGACCGGATGCAGATCTACAAGTACGTCGTGCATCAGGTGGCGCATGCCTATGGCAAGTCCGCCACCTTCATGCCGAAGCCGATCAAGGAGGACAACGGCTCGGGCATGCACACGCATTTCTCGATCTGGCAGGGCAGCACGCCGCTGTTCGCCGGCAACGGCTATGCCGGCCTCAGCGACATGTGCCTCTATTTCATCGGCGGCATCATCAAGCACGCCAAGGCGGTGAACGCCTTCACCAACCCCTCGACCAACAGCTACAAGCGCCTCGTGCCGGGCTATGAGGCGCCGGTGCTGCTGGCCTATTCCAGCCGCAACCGCTCCGCTTCGTGCCGCATTCCCTATGGCACGGGCGCGAAGGCGAAGCGCGTCGAGGTGCGCTTCCCCGATGCGCTGGCGAACCCCTATCTCGCTTATGCTGCGCTGATGATGGCCGGTCTGGACGGCATCCAGAACAAGCTCCACCCCGGCGACGCGATGGACAAGAACCTCTACGATCTGCCCCCGGCGGAGCTGGCGCAGGTGCCGACCGTCTGCAGCTCCCTGCGCGAGGCGCTGGATTCGCTGGAGGCCGATCACGACTTCCTGCTGAAGGGCGACGTGTTCTCGAAGGAGCAGATCGATTCCTATATCGAGATCAAGCGCGGCGAGGTCGCGCGCTGGGAGATGACGCCGAGCCCGGTGGAGTTCGATATGTATTACAGCGGCTGAACGCGGCGGCTGGCCGCCGCGTGGCGCCGCCGCCGAAGGCCGGCGGCGCAGACGCTGTCGGCCGGCCTCACCAAAGTGAGGACCGACGGCGCGGCTTTGCCGCGCCGTTCGCGTTTGGAGGGTAATGCTTGTAGCCGAGAGACTCTCGGGCTTTCAGTTGAAAAGTGGATGACTGACAGGCCGCATGTTAGGCTTGGCGATGCTTGCTCTTGTCCTCGCTATGGCAGCAGCCTCATTCGCGCCCCCTTCAGAACCGCTGAAAGGCCAGCTTCAATCTGCGATCTGGGCAGACCTTCAGTTGAACGCGCTGATCGGCAACGGCAATTGGCTCGCCTCGCTTTGGTATAACGCCGGAAGCGACACGGCTCCGAACCTCCATATTCAAGAGCTAAAGTGCACCAAGACTCGCGTTGGACAGCAATGCTCCTTCAATCTCTATCGCGACGGTGGGTCAGCAATGGTGCTGGGCGATACCGCCCCGGACAAGCTGACCTGCACTGCCGCCTTCACCCACCGCAGCGACGGCTGGTCCGTTTTTCACACACCGCCCCACGGTGCAGGTCATAGTAAAACGTCGATGCGATGTGCGATTTTGAAGACATCGGCGGGAACCGTCATCCGGGCAAAACCGTCCCCTCAAAACGAAACGCTCGCCCGCGCCGTCACCCTGTCCCCAGTGTTCCGCGCGTCCGCATAGGGCGACGCCACCGTGCGCCCCACATCGGTACCCGAATAATCCAGCCCGATCGTCAGCGGCCCGGCGACGCTGCGCACGCCGACCAGCCAGTCGCTGTAGCTGCCGCCCGGCCGCAGACGCGCGGCGCGCAGGGGATCGTCCACCGAGCCGGAGGAATGGCCCACGCTGGCCCGGAAGGTGAGCGGCGTCGCCGGCAGGCCCAACTCCGCGCGCGCGGAGACGTAGAGATTGTCCCCGCCGATCGCGCTTTGCGACGGGGCGTAGCGGGCGTCCGCGCCCACCTGCGCCGGGCCGAGCTGATAGCTCAGGCCAAGCCCGCCCTCGACATAATCCATATGCCCGCGCGCGCCGGTGAAGGCGTGATACATCACGAAGCCTTCTCCGCGCAGGCCGCTCGCCAGATCCATGCCGTAGCCGACGGACCCGTCGATCACCGCGTCCGCCCCGTCCGCGCGCGCGCTGCCGCGCAGGCCCGTCACGCGCGCGCCGATGTTGAACCCGCTCGGCAATTGCAGCGAGAGCGAGGCGGCGGGGGCGACCTTCCCCTCGCTCCAGCTCAGGCCGCGCCGGCGCTCGTCGGTGGCCACCTCGACCGAGCCGCTGACCGGCAGCATCTGCGCGGCGGCCGGCATTGCGGCGAGCGCCGAGAACCCGGCGATGATGATTTCGGCGTAACGCATATCCACTCCCCTCGATGCCGCCCCCTCCCCCGGCGGCGCGCGCCCGTCAAGACGCGGGGCGCAAATGCTCGACAAACGCCCCCTGACGCGCCACGAGTCGGGCGGACAAACAGGGGAGCTAAACCACATGCCGATCCGCCCGACGCTCGCCGCCGTGGCCCTGCTCGCCAGCGCGGCCGCCCCCGCCAGCGCGCCGGAGCAGACGATGCGCGCCACAATATCGGCGGACACGGCGCGCAGCGAGGCGCTGCTGGAGCGGCTGGTGGCGCAGAATTCCGGCAGCCTCAACATCGCGGGCGTCACGGCCGTGGGCGAGATGATGCGCGCGGAACTGGCCCCGCTGGGCTTCGACGTGCAGTGGATCGACATGCGCGCCACCGGCCGCGCGGGCCATATCGTCGCCACGCACAAGGGCGACGGGCGCGGCAAGCGCGTGCTGCTGATCGGGCATCTCGACACGGTGTTCGAGCCTTCCAGCCCGTTCAAGGGCTTCCGCCGCGAGGGCGACCGCGCCTATGGCCCCGGCGTGGGAGACGACAAGGGCGGGCTGGTCGTGATCGTCGCCGCGCTGCGCGCGATGAAAGCGGCGGGCACGCTGAAGAACGCCGACATCAAGGTGGTGCTGACCGGCGACGAGGAACGCACCGGCGATCCGCAGGAACTGGCGCGGCGCGATCTGGTCGCGGCCGGGAAATGGGCGGACGTCGCGCTGGAATATGAGAATCTCGCCACCGATGGCGGCCGGGAATATGGCACGATCGCTCGCCGCGGATCGGTGACGTGGGAGATCAGGGCGACCGGCAGGAGCGGCCATTCCAGCACGGTGTTCGGCCCCGATCTGGGCTATGGCGCGATCTACGAGATGGCGCGCATCCTGGACACGTTCCGCCGCGAGCTGCCGGAGAAGAACCTCACCTACAATGTCGGCCTGATGGCGGGCGGCACGCCGGCGGGGCTGGACAAGGACGGCTTCGTCGCGACCGGCAGCGGCAAGCCGAACATCGTCGCCGCCGACGCCATCGCGCGGGGCGACCTGCGCGCGCTGACGCCGGAGCAGGAAGCGCGCGTGCGCGGCCGGATGCAGGCGATCGTGGCGCAGCATCTGCCGGGCACGGGGGCCACCATCTCCTTCTTCGAAGGCTATCCGACGATGCCGCCCACGACCGCCAATCGCGCATTGCTGGCGAAGCTCAATCGCGTGAACCACGATCTGGGCCTGCCGGAACTGCCGGAATATGATCCGGCGAAGCGCGGCGCGGCCGATTCCAGCTTCGTCGCGGCCGATGCGGTGACGATCGGCGGGCTGGGCGCCTCGGGCGGCAAGGCCCATGCGGAAGGAGAATGGATCGACCTTTCCGCGCTGCCGCGCCAGGCGCTGCGCAGCGCCGTGTTCATCAGCCGCCTCGCCGCCGAGCCGCGCGGCGATCAGCTCTTGAAACGATAGCCCACGATCAGCCCGCACAGGAACGCCGCCAGCAGTGCCACGCTGACGCGGCCGTGCGGGTCTTCCCAGCCGAAATATTCGCCGCCGAACGCGAACAGGGCGATGAAGGCGGCTGTGGCGATTCCAGAGATCATGACCGTTACTCTCGCTTTCGCGCCGGGCGATTTAAGCAAAACATCGTAAAACTCGCGTTAAGGTTGCAGGCGCGCGCGCGCTCCGGCATAGGCTCGCGCCATGAAGCTCCGCATCCATGTGACGCTCCGGCCCGGCGTGCTCGATCCGCAGGGCAAGGCCATCGAACACGCGCTGGCCGGGTTGGGTTTTTCCGGCGTCAACGGCGCGCGCGTCGGCAAGCTGATCGAGCTGGACGTCGCCGATTCGACCGACGATGCCGCGATCGACGCGATGTGCCGCCAGCTTCTCGCCAATACGGTGATCGAGAATTACCGCGTGGAGCGGCTGGAGCAGGCGAAGTGAAGACCGCCGTCATCGTCTTTCCGGGATCGAATTGCGACCGCGATATCGCGGTCGCGCTGGAGACGGTGACGGGCCGCAAGCCCGCGATGGTGTGGCATCGCGAAACCGCCCTGCCCGACGGCACCGGCCTGATCGCGCTGCCGGGCGGCTTTTCCTATGGCGACTATCTGCGTTCCGGCGCGATGGCGGCGCGCTCCCCGGTGATGCGCGCCGTGTCCGACGCGGCGGCGCGCGGCGTGCCGGTGCTGGGCATCTGCAACGGCTTCCAGGTGCTGACCGAGGCGGGGCTGCTGCCCGGCGCGCTGATGCGCAACGCCGGGCTGAACTTCGTGTGCCGCGACGTGGCGCTGACGGTGGAGAATGCGCAGACCGCCTTCACCAGCCGCTATGCCGCCGGCGAGCGCATCCTGATCCCGGTGGCGCACCATGACGGCAATTATTTCGCAGACACCGCCACGCTGGACCGGCTGGAGGGCGAGGGCCGCGTCGCATTCCGCTATGCCGAGGATGTGAACGGCAGCGCCCGCTCGATCGCGGGCGTGCTCAACGACGCGGGCAACGTGCTCGGCATGATGCCTCACCCCGAACGCCGGATCGAGGCCGCGCATGGCGGCGAGGAAGGCCGGCGGCTGTTTGAGGGCTTGCTGGAACTGGTCGCCTGATTCAGCCGGTCAGGCGATCGCGCGAAGCGACGCGCCTGTTCCGCGAAGCCTTCCCGGATCGGGGCGGAGACCCGCTCAAGGGATCAGCCTCCGCACGATCAGCTCCGCCGCTTCCTCCGCGGTCATGCCCGTGGTGTCGATATGGATCTCCGGATCGTCGGGCGCCTCATAGGGCGAATCGATGCCGGTGAAGTTCTTGAGCTGCCCGCCGCGCGCCTTGGCATAGAGGCCCTTCACGTCGCGCGCCTCCGCATCGGCCAGCGGTGTGTCGATATGGATCTCGAAGAACTCGCCCGGCTGCATCATCCGCCGCACCATCTCCCGCTCGGCGCGGAAGGGGGAGATGAAGGCGGTGATGACGATCATCCCCGCATCCGTCATCAGCCGCGCCACCTCGCCCACGCGGCGGATGTTCTCGACGCGATCGGCGTCGGTGAAGCCGAGATCCTTGTTCAGCCCGTGCCGCACATTGTCCCCGTCGAGCAGGAAGGTGTGGCGGTTCATCCGCACCAGCTTCTTCTCGACGAGATTGGCGATGGTCGATTTGCCCGCGCCGGAAAGGCCGGTGAACCACAGGACGGCGGGTTGCTGGTTCTTCAGCCCGGCACGCACCTCGCGCGTCACGTCGAGCGGCTGCCAGTGAACATTCTGCGCGCGGCGCAGGGCGAAATGCAGCATCCCCGCCGCGACCGTCGCATTGGTGAGCTTGTCGATCAGCACGAAGCCGCCGAGCTGGCGGTTGTCGGCATAAGGCTCGAACACGATCGGGCGATCGGTGGAAAGGTTCGCCACGCCGATCGCGTTGAGATCGAGCGTCCTTGCGGCGAGATGCTCCAGCGTGTTGACGTTGACCTGATATTTCGGCGCCTGCACCGTGGCGCCGGCCGTCTGCGTCGCCAGCTTCAGCCAATAGGCGCGACCGGGCAGCATCTCCTCCTCCGCCATCCAGACGATCGTCGCCTCGAACTGGTCGGCGGCCTGCGGCGGCGCATCGGCGGCGGCGATCACGTCCCCGCGCGAGCAATCGATCTCGTCCGCGAGCGTCAGCGTGACGGACCGGCCCGCGACGGCCTCCGGCAGGTCGCCGTCCATCGTCACGATCCGCGCCACGCTGGAAGTCTTGCCGGAGGGCAGCACGCGGACCGCGTCGCCCGGCCTGACGCGCCCGCCCGCGATCAGCCCGGCGAACCCCCGGAAATCGAGGTCCGGCCGGTTGACCCATTGCACCGGCATGCGGAACGGCTTCGCCTGATCGGCGACCTGATCGACCTCCACCGCCTCCAGATGCTCGACCAAGGTCGGCCCCTGATACCATGGCGTGTTCGCGCTCCGGGTGGTGATGTTGTCGCCCTTGAAGCCGGAAATCGGCATGGCGGCGAAATCGGCGATTCCGATCGCCCGCGCGAAGCCGCGATAATCCTCGACGATCCGGTCGAACACGCCCTGATCGTAGCCGACCAGATCCATCTTGTTCACCGCGAGCACGATGTTGCGGATGCCGATCAGGTGGGCGAGATAGGAATGCCGCCGCGTCTGGGTCAGCACGCCCTTGCGCGCATCGACGAGAATCACCGCCAGATCGGCGGTGGATGCGCCCGTCACCATGTTGCGGGTATATTGCTCATGCCCCGGCGTGTCGGCGACGATGAACTTGCGCTTCTCCGTGGCGAAGAAGCGATAGGCGACGTCGATCGTGATGCCCTGCTCGCGCTCCGCGGCCAGCCCGTCGACCAGAAGCGCGAAGTCGATCTCCTGCCCCTGCGTGCCGACCTTCTTCGAATCCGCCTCCAGCGCGGCGAGCTGGTCCTCGAAGATCATCTTCGAATCGTAGAGCAGGCGGCCGATCAGCGTGGACTTGCCGTCGTCCACCGATCCGCAGGTGATGAAGCGCAGCAGCGATTTATGCTGGTGCCGCTCCAGATAGGCATGGATGTCCTGCGCGATCAGGCTGTCGACCTGATAGGCGCTGCCCTGAATAGTCGCGCTCATCAGAAATACCCCTCCTGCTTCTTCTTCTCCATGCTCGCGGCCCCCGCGTCGCGGTCGATCGCGCGGCCCTGGCGTTCGCTGGTGGTGGTGAGCAGCATCTCCTGGATCACTTCCGAAAGCGTCGCCGCCTCACTCTCCACCGCGCCGGTCAGCGGATAGCAGCCGAGCGTGCGAAAGCGGATCGAGCGCATCACCGGCGCCTCGCCTTCCGCCAGCGGGAAGCGATCGTCATCGACCATCAGCAACATCCCGTCGCGCTCCACCGTCGGGCGCGGCGCCGCGAAATAGAGCGGGACGATGGGGATGTCGTTCAGCTGGATATATTGCCAGATATCCAGCTCGGTCCAGTTGCTGATCGGGAAGACGCGGATGCTCTCGCCCTTCGCCTTCTTCGTATTGTAGAGGTTCCACAATTCCGGCCGCTGGTTCTTCGGATCCCAGCGGTGATTGGCCGAGCGGAAGCTGAACACACGCTCCTTCGCGCGGCTCTTCTCCTCGTCGCGCCGCGCGCCGCCGAACGCAGCGTCGAAACCGTATCTGTCGAGCGCCTGCTTCAGACCTTCCGTCTTCCACATGTCGGTGTGGAGCGGGCCGTGATCGAACGGGTTGATCCCGCGCTCCTTCGCCTCCGGATTCTGATAGACGAGCAGTTCCATCCCCGCAGCCTTGGCGGCCTTGTCGCGCAGCTCGTACATCGCCTTGAACTTCCACATCGTATCGACGTGGAGCAGCGGGAAAGGCGGCGGCGCGGGATAGAAGGCCTTGCGCGCCAGATGCAGCATCACCGCCGAATCCTTGCCGATCGAATAGAGCATCACCGGCTTCTCGCATTCCGCCACCACCTCGCGGATGATGTGGATCGATTCGGCCTCCAGCCGCTGGAGATGGGTGAGGGTGACGGAATCCTTGGGCATGGCGGGTGATCTGGGCCGCTGGTCTTTTCGCGGCACCTCCCATATGGGAGGTTCATGGCGCTGGGCCGCACCGACGAGATGGAACTCCTCCTGCCGCTGCACGAGGGCTGGGGCGAGGAGCCGCGCTGGGAAACCTTCCGCAACCGCCTGCGTCGGCGGACGCGCGCCGATGCCGCGTGGCTGACGACCGGCCCGTTCGGCGCGCGCCTCCCCGCCCCTCTGCCCGATATCGCGCCGGAGCGGCTGCGCCCGAACCGCGTCTATGCCGCCGCGGAGCTGGAAGGAACGGGCGCGGGCGACCTGCGCATCCTGCGCGTCTCCGCAGGGATGGGCGCCGTGCTCGCCGTCGCGAGCGCGGCGCGGGAGTTCACGGCGGCTGACGGCGCGCTGCTATCCGCCCTTGCCCCGCATCTGGCGATAGCGCTCGAAGGGCTGGCCCGGCAGGAGCGGCTGCGCGCGCGGCTGGATCGGGCCGGGGCGGCGCTGGCGC
>JAYRJH010000055.1:0-10974 GCA_041906415.1 Sphingomonas sp.
CCGTCACGGAGCAGACGCTGACCCACCTCGGCGCGACCAGCATCAACGATTATTTCCAGCAGGTGCCGAACCTCCAGATCGAGGGCAATTCCCCCACCTCGCGCCGCATCACCATCCGCGGCGTGCGCAGCGCCGGTGAATCGACCGTGGGGCTTTACTATGACGAAACGCCGCTGACCGGCCCCAACGGCACGACGCAGGATTCCGCCTCCACCAATCCCGACGTCAATCTGTTCGATGTCGAGCGGGTCGAGGTGCTGCGCGGCCCGCAGGGCACGCTCTACGGCTCCGGATCGATGGGCGGCACGGTGCGCGTCATCTACAACAAGGCCAACACCAAGCGCGTCGAAGGCGCGGTGGAAGGGCAGATGACCGCCACCAAGGACGGCTCGCCCGGCTTCTACATGAAGGGCATGATCAACCTCCCGCTCGTCGAGGACGTGCTGGCGGTGCGCGTCGTCGCCTATAACGAGGAGCGCGGCGGCTTCGTCGACGATGTTGCGCTGGGGCGCAAGAACATCAACAGTTCGCGTTCCTATGGCGGCCGCGCGATGGTGACGTTCACCCCGACCGACCGCCTGACCGTCTATGGCTCGGCCACCTATCAGAAGACCGAGCTGGATGGGCAGAGCGGCTGGTATCGGCGGCTTGGCGAGGACAGCTACAATACCAACGCCCGCGCGATCGCCCGGACGAACGACGAACTGAAGCTGTTCAACGTCACCGCGAAATACGACCTGGATTTCGCGACGATCACGCTGACGTCCTCGCATTATCTGTGGAATCTGCTGCGCAACGGGGATTACACGCCCACGCTGCAGGCGAGCCGGCAGAACCCGACCGCTTGCAAGAATTATTTCAGCCAGACCACGCCCTGCACCGCCGCCGAGCTGGCCACGTTCGGCGCCTATGCCGACAGCCGCCTGCCCGGCCTGCTTTACCAGCCGATGAAGCTCAATTCATGGAACAACGAGGCGCGCATCTCGGGCAGCCTGTTCGACAAGTTCGTCGATTATACGGTTGGCTTCTATTACGAGAAGCGCAAGGACCGCATCGACAGCCAGGTGGTGCTGGCCAATCCGGCCACCGGCGATCCGATCGCGCATGACTATACGGCGTGGCGCTATGTCACCACGGACGAGCGGCAGACCGCCATCTTCGGCGAGCTGACCCTGCATCCGACCACGAAATTCTCGCTGACCGCCGGCCTGCGTCATTTCGACTATAAGAAGATCGTCGCCGGGCAGGTGCTCATCAGCAACTACATCACCCAATCCTATGTCGGCCCCTATAATTCGGTCGACGCGAGCGCGAAGGGCTGGGTGAGCAAATTCTCCGCCAACTACCAGTTCACGCCGGATTTCATGGTATTCGCCTCCGCCGCCAAGGGCTTCCGGCCCGGCGGCGCGAACAACATCCCCGGGCTGAACACCGGCCTGCTCGCCTATTCGCCGGATTCGCTGTGGGATTATGAGGTCGGTTTCAAATCCCAGTGGCTCGACCACAGGCTGACGCTCAACGCGACCGTCTACCAGATCGACTGGAGCAATCTGCAGGTTTCGGCGACCAGCGCCAACGGCGCCTTCTCCTATCTCACCAACGCCGGCAAGGCGCGCATCCGCGGTGCGGAGGCGGAGATCACGCTGCGTCCGGTCACGGGACTGACGCTCACCTCCGGCCTCGGCTATGTCGATGCGCGGCTGACGCAGGATCAGGCCAACAGCGCGATCCTCATCACCGGCTCGACCGGGCTGAAGGGCGATCGCTTCCCGAACGTGCCGCAATTCACCGCTTCCTTCTCGGCGCAGTATGAATTCCCGCTGTCCGATGCGGTCAACGGCATCGTGCGCGGCGATTTCACCCACACGGGCCAGTCCGCCTCGCAGTTCCGGCCGACCTATGTCTATTACGACATCCAGCCGGCCTACCAGCAGGTCAATCTGCGCGCCGGGGCGGAGTGGGACAACGGCTTCAGCGCCTATGTCTTCGCGAACAATGTGTTCAACGCGATCGGGCCGACGTCCGTCACGTCCAGCATCGGCTCGAACGACATGATTACCAGCCTGACGCCGCGCACCATCGGCCTGATGATGCGCAAGACGTTCTGAACCGGCGCCACATCAACGACGATAGAAACAGGGGAAGCAGATGAAGAAACTGTTGTTGGGCGTGTCCGCCGTCGCCTTCGCGTTCACCGCCGCCAGCGCCCAGCCGCAGGCCGCGCGGCCTGAAAATCCCGCGATTACCACGCCGCGCGCAGCGCTGGGCCACGATATCGGGGAGGATTATTTCCTCGCCAGCTACGCGCAACTCGTGCCCTATTGGAAGAAGCTGGCGGCCGAATCCGATCGCGCGAAGCTCGTCGATATCGGGGCGACGGCGGAAGGGCGGCGCGAATATATGATGATCGTCTCCTCGCCGGAGAATATGAAGCAGCTCGATCGCTATCGCGATATTGCCCGCAGGCTGGCGAAAGCCGAGGGCCTGACCGCCGATCAGGCGCATGCGCTCGCCGCCGAGGGCAAGGCGGTGGTGTGGATCGACGGCGGCATGCACGCCAACGAGGTGGAGCATGCGCAGGCGCTGATGGCGGCGGTCTATCACGCGCTGGCCGACGACGATCCGGAATGGAAGCGCATCCTGAATGACGTCATCATCCTGTTCGCGCATGACAATCCGGACGGGCAGGATCTCAACGCCAACTGGTATATGCGTGAGGCGGACCCGAAGAAGCGCGCTATCGGCATGACCCCGCAGGGGATGCCGCCCACCGGCATCACCCCGCAGCTGTTCCAGAAATATATCGGCCACGACAACAATCGCGACTTCTACATGGTCAACATGCCGGAGACGGAGAACATCAATCGCGTGCTGTTCCGGCAATGGTATCCGCAGATCATCTACAACCATCACCAGCCCGGACCGACCGGCGCGGTGGTGTTCATGCCGCCGTTCCGCGACCCCTTCAACTACAATTATGATCCGCTCATCATCACCGAGCTGGCGGAAGTCGGCGCGGCGATGCACAGCCGGCTGGTGGGCGAGGACAAGCCAGGCTCCACGATGCGTTCCGGCGCGAATTATTCGACATGGTTCAACGGCAGCCTGCGCACCATCTCCTATTTCCACAACACGATCGGCCTGCTGACCGAGATCATCGGCAATCCGACGCCGGTGCAGCTGCCGCTCGTCCCGGCGAACCAGTTGCCGCACAATGATCTGCCCGACCCGGTGGCGCCGCAGACCTGGCACCTGAGCCAGTCGATCGATTATTCGCTGTCGATCAACCGGGCGGTGCTGGATTATGCCTCGCGCAATCGCGAGCGGCTGCTGTTCAACATCTACAAGATGGGCGCGGACGCCATACAGCGCGGCTCGCAGGATAGCTGGACGAGCACGCCCTCGCGCATCAACGCGCTGGAGCAGGCCGCGAAGAACAGCGGCAAGCCCGCCGGCCAGGACGATTTCGCCAGGGCGGTCGGCAACGGCAAGGCGCCGGTCGATCCCTCGCTCTACCAAAAGGTGCTGCACGATCCGGCCATGCGCGACGCGCGGGGCTATATCATCACCGCCGACCAGCCCGATTTCCCGACGGCGGTGAAGTTCGTCAACGCGCTCATCAAGAACGGCGTGGACGTGGAACGGGCGACCGCGCCCTTCACCGTGGCGGGCAAATCCTATCCGGCCGGCAGCTTCGTCGTGAAGACGGCGCAGGCCTATCGCCCGCACGTGCTCGACATGTTCGAGCCGCAGGATCACCCGCAGGATTTCGAATATCCCGGCGGCCCGCCGATCCGGCCGTATGATTCGACCGGCTACACTCTGGCCTTCCAGATGGGCGTCCGGTTCGATCGGGTGCTCGACGGCTTCGACGGCCCGTTCAGCAAGGTCGCCGACGTGGTGGCGCCTCCGCCCGGCCATGTGATCGGTGACGGTAAGGCCGGCTGGCTGGTCAGCCATGCGACCAACAATTCCTTCATCCTGACCAACCGGCTGATGAAGGCGAAGATGCCGGTCGCCTGGATCAAGGACAAGACCAGCGTCGGCGGTCATGACCTCGCGCCCGGCGCGCTGTGGATTCCACATTCCGATGCGGCCGCGGCGATCGTCGCCAGGGCCGCGGCAGAGCTGGGAATCGACGCTTATGCCGTGGCGGAGAAGCCCGCCGGGGCCGCGATGCAGCTCAAGCCCGTGCGGATCGGTCTGGTCGACGTCTATGGCGGATCGATGACGTCGGGTTGGGTGCGCTGGCTCTACGAGCAATTCGAATTCCCGTTCACCCTCGTCTATCCGCAGCGGCTCGACGCCGGTCATCTCGAACGCGATTTCGATGTGCTCGTCATGACGGACGGCGTCTATTCCTCGCCGCTGCGCAAGCCGCTGTTCCACACGGGCCAGCCCAAGCCGGAGGAAATCCCCGCGCAATATCGCGCGTGGCTCGGCGAAGTCACCGCCGACAAGACCGCGCCGCAGCTTGATGCCTTCGTAAAGGCCGGCGGGACGCTGATGACGGTCGGCTCGTCGAATTATCTCGCGCAGCCGCTGGGGCTGCCCGTGAAGGACACGCTCGCCACCACCGGCAAGGACGGCAAGCCGGCGATCGTGCCCAGCACCCAATTCTACATCCCCGGCTCGCTGCTCCGGGCCGATGTCGATGCCAGCGACCCGCTGGGCTACGGGATGCCTGCCACGGTCGACGTATTCTATGACAACAGCCCGGCGTTCGTCCCGGCCGAGGGCGCCAGCGGCGTCAGGCGGGTGAGCTGGTATGGCAGCGCCACGCCGCTGGCTTCCGGCTGGGCCTGGGGACAGGCGCGGCTCAAGGATGTTTCGGCGGTGCTCGATATCAGCCACGGCGAGGGGCACGTGTTCATGCTGATGCCTGAAGTCACCCAGCGCGGACAGAGCCATGCCAGCTTCAAGTTCATGTTCAACGGCCTCTATTACGGCCCGGCCTCGCGATAGGAAGGAAGGGGCGATCGCGGCCGATCGGGCGGGGAAGGGGCCGCCGCGATCGGCCGCGATCGCCCCATTTCCGCGGAGATGCGCGCCGCCGGGGGCGCGCAAGCTCACGCCAGCGTGCGCACCTTCGGCTCGCGATCCCAATAGCGTTTCTTCGCCGCTTCCACGAAATCGCCAAGGCTGGTCACGCCTTCGTCCGGCTCGACGCCCGCCTTGTCGAGCAATGGCTTCGACGCGTCATTGTGGCCGATAGCCTTCAAATGCGCGAAGGCGTCCATCACCCATTGCACCGCCGCGCCTTCCTTGAGCAGCTTGGCGCAGGCCTCTTCGGACAGGATCACCGCGCAGGCGTCGACCGTCACCGAAGGCTGGCCGAACAATTGCGCATCCGCCGCGATCTTCTTGCCGCTGGAGAGCGATACGTTGCCGACCTTGGGCGCGATCAGCATGGCGTGGCCGCCGGCCTTTTCGATCCCTTTCTTCAACGTCCCGATCTCGCCCGCATCGGAACCGTCGGCGATCAGGATGCCGACCACGCGCCCTTCCAGCGTATGTTTCTCGCGCGGGCCGCGGATGATGCGCAGCGCCGGCGACGGCTCCATGTCCACGATGGGCGCCGCAGCCGGCGCGGCCTTTGGCAAGTCCATCGCCAGCCCGTCGGCGACGCGCGCGGCGAGCTTCTCGTCGACGTTGCGCAAATTGGCCAGCATCGCCGTGCGGATATGCGGCAGCGACACTTTCGAAAGCTCGAAGGTGAATGCCGAGGCGATGTGCGCCTGCTCGGCCTTGTCCATCGATCGCCAGAACAATCGCGCCTGGCTGTAGTGATCGGCGAAGCTCTCGGGCCGGATGCGCAGCTTCGCGCCGTCTTCTTCGGCTTCGAAACTTCTGAAGCCGCTATCCGGGTCCTCGCGGAACCCGCCCGGCTCGCCCGCCAGCGCAAGGCTGTTCGGCTCGTAATTGGCGCGGCCCTTGGGCACCGCCATCTGCATCATGCCGTCGCGCTGCTGGTTCATGAACGGGCAGCCGCCCTCCACGTTCTTCGGCGCGTTGATCGGTATCTGGGGGAAGTTAGGTCCGCCGAGCCGGCTCATCTGCGTGTCGAGATAGCTGAACAGCCGCCCCTGCAGCAGCGGGTCGTTCGAATGGTCGATCCCCGGCACGACATGGCTGGGGCAAAAGGCGACCTGCTCGGTTTCGGCGAAGAAATTGTCGGGGTAGCGATCGAGCACCATGCGCCCGACGATCTTTACCGGCAGCACCTCCTCGGGGATGATCTTGGTCGCGTCGAGCACGTCATAGGGCTGCGCGTTGGCGAACTTCTCGTCGAACAGCTGCACGCCCATTTCCCACTCCAGCGGCTGACCACGCCGGATGCGCTCGAACGCGTCGCGGCGGTGGAAGTCGGGATCGGCGCCGGTGATCTTCACCGTCTCGTCCCAGATGGTCGATTGCAGCCCTGCCTTGGGCTTCCAGTGGAACTTGACGAAGGTCGACTTGCCCTTGTCGTTGACGAAGCGGAAGGTGTGGATGCCGAACCCCTCCATCGTCGCGAGACTGCGCGGCAGCGTGCGGTCGGACATCGCCCACATGATCATGTGGGTCGATTCGGGCATCAGCGAGATGAAGTCCCAGAAGGTGTCATGAGCGGTCGCCGCCTGCGGAAAGCCGCGATCGGCCTCCATCTTCGCGGCATGGATCAGATCGGGAAATTTGATCGCATCCTGAATGAAGAATACCGGGATATTGTTGCCGACCAGATCCCAATTGCCCTGTTTCGTGTAGAATTTGACCGCGAAGCCGCGCACGTCGCGCGGCGTGTCGACCGATCCCGCGCCGCCCGCCACAGTGGAAAAGCGTGCGAACACGGGTGTTTTTTCGCCGACACGCTGGAAGATATCGGCCCTGGTGACGCCCGACAGCGATTCAGTCAGCTCGAAATAGCCGTGCAGCCCGGTGCCGCGCGCGTGGACGATACGCTCCGGTATCCGCTCCTGATCGAAGTGATTGATCTTCTCGCGATAAATCTCGTCTTCGAGCAGCACCGGCCCCCGTGGCCCGGCCTTGAGCTGATTCTGGTTGTCGGCGATCGGCACGCCCTGATTGGTGTGCAGCGCCGGATGATCCGCGTCGGCCCTCTGATGGGTTTCGCCTCCCGCGCCCGCGTTGCGGCTGGTCGTATCGGTCATGAAAGTTCTCCCACGGCTGATGGCAGAACGGCGGGGCCGGGCGGCGGGTTTCAGCGCCATCAAAGAAATTCGTGCTCACGGCAGCTTCCGCAACAGGCTCGAAAGACGATGGCGTCCCCCCCGATACGAGAGCGCCGGAAAACACGGTGGCGGTTCACGCGATCCGCGGCGACCGCGCGCTTGACTCGTATCGCGCAAGCGCCCCTATTGCGGGGACCATAATCATCGAATGGAGGGCGCCATGAACATCGTCGCCTCGCAAAAGGCCTTCACGCGGCTGACGATCGCGCCGCTGACGCCGACCATCGGCGCCGAGATTTCGGGAATAAGCCTTGCCGAGGAGCTGGACGACGCGACGATCGCGGAGGTTCGCGCCGCGCTGCTCGCGCACAAGGTGATCTTCTTTCGCGATCAGGATATCACGCCCGCGCAGCATATCGCCTTTGCGCGCCGCTTCGGCACGCTGGAAATCCATCCGGCGACGCCCGAAGGGCAACCGGATCCGGAAGTGCTCCACATCGCGCATGGCCCGGATTCGAAGGGACGTGAGAATGCGTGGCATTCTGACGTTACCTGGCGCGCCGAACCGTCGCTGGGATCGATTCTGCGCGCGGTCGAGGTTCCGGCGACGGGCGGCGACACGCTGTTCGCCGATATGGCCGCCGCCTTCCGGGCGCTGTCGCCCGCGATGCAGGAGTTCTGCCGCACGCTGAACGCGGTCCATGACATCGCCCGCGTCTTCGCCGGCCGGCTGGGGCAGAGCCGCGAGGAACTGCACGCCAAATATCCGCCGCAAACGCACCCTGTCGTCCGCACTCATCCCGAGACGGGGGAGCAGGCGCTTTACGTCAACGTCGGCTTCACCAGCCATATCGAGGGCTTGTCGGCGAAAGAGAGCGACTGGCTGTTGTCGCACCTCTATGCTCAGGCGGCTGTTCCCGAAATCCAGTGCCGCTTCCGCTGGGCGGCTAATTCGATCGCCTTCTGGGACAATCGCGCCGCGCAGCATTACGCTGCGTCCGACTATTTCCCCGCCGTCCGCCGCATGGAGCGCGTGACGATCGCAGGCGACAGACCCTTCTATCGCGACGAGCGTTAGGCGGGCGGGCGTCGGGCTAGCCGCGCCGTCGCGACGGCGCTGGAAAGGCAGATCGCCATTGCTGGGATGATGATTCTCCTTGTGAAGACCGGATCGTTTCTCCCGGTGCTTCGAACGGGAGCGGGTCATGGCGTGAGGCTTGTCGTCCAGTTCGCGACAGGCGGAGTGAGGGCGAGGGGGGTGATTGTTGGTTGCACGGCAGAAATAACCGCTGCGCCGGCCCACCATGCGGGATGGACCCGCCGGCCGGCCGCCGCATCGAAAGCCATGCCGACCGCGACCAGGACCAGCATCGCGAGGCACAGCATCGCAGGCCCCCACGAGCCGAGCAGCGGCATCGGCAGCAATCGCCCGAACGCAGGCGCGGTCAGCTCGATCGTGCCGCACAGCATCAGCCGGCGATGCCATTCCGGGCGGGCGCGCAGGGCGATGCCGGCGGCGGTCAGCCCGGCGAAGGCCAGCACGCCGAGCACGTTCATCACCAGAAAGATGTTCGCCGGGAAAAAAGGCGGAACCGCGCCGCGCCGGACGCACATCACGGTGGCGATCACGCCCAGCGCGACCATGATGGGGACGAGCGCCGCGCCGATCCAGCCGAGTCGGCGATGCAGCCCAGGCGAGCCGCGGTCGATCAGCGCGCTCTGCACGACGAACAGGATGATCCATGCGGCGAAGACCAGGGCGTGGAGATGCACCTGCATGGGAAGGTCGTTCAGCCGGGCGCGCCCAAGCGCAAGGTTGCTGCCGAATCCCGTGAAGACGATCGCCGCGATCGCGAGCGCCATGAGCAGGAAGAAGCGGCGCTCGCGCGCAACGGATGTCGATGGCGGGATTGACGCCATGGCACGTTCTCCATTTGCCCGCGCGCGGGGAAGCCGGTTCAGGCGATATCCGCCGCCTTTTCGGCTTCGGGGATGACGAAGGGCGGCGGCTCGGGCAGCAGCCCCAGTTGCACCAGCATCGCCACATCGTCGCGGCAGGCGCGATGGGCGACGATGAGCCCGTCCCGCAGCGTGAACCAGTGGATATGCTGGACGGCGAACGGGCGGCCGGTCGGCTCCACGCCAACCATCAGCCCGCCATCGACAGGCAGGCGGCCGATTCCGAGATGCGTTCCGCGATAAATCCAGCGCACGATGACGTGATCGCCCTGCGCGACACATTCCTGCACCTCGATGGATATGTCGGGAAAGCGCGTCGCGATATCGTGATAGATCGCGGCGATCGCCGCGCGCGGCACCCGATGGCCGTGATTGTCGAACTCCGGCGCGTGGCAGGCGACGGCGGTCGCGAAGTCGTGGCGGTTGAACGCGTCGTTCATCCGCTCGACGACCGCGAGATTGCGCTGCTCGATCGCCTGATCCGTGGAATCCGTCGCCTTCGTCACTGGAGCCTCCCGGTGGACCGATGCGTCAATATTCCCGCGTCGCGACCACGCTGTCTTGAACCTTTCCGACATTCGGCAGCAATGCCGCCGGGCTGCGTCCCATCAGCGCCTGCGCCTCGCGGGTGAAATGCGGCTGGTCGGCAAAGCCGGCGATCGCCGCCGCGCCCGACAGCGACTCCCCGTTCTTCGCCAGCTCGACCGCGTGGCGCAGCCGCATGATCCGCCGGAACCGGCGGGGGGACAGGCCGAAACCGTCCTTGAACCGCCGTTCGAGCTGCCGCTCGGAAAAAGCCGTGTCGTCGGCGGCGCGCCTTATGCCGCGCCCGTCGCGGATCAGCCGCGCCGCTCTTGCCATGCGCGCATTGCGCTCCGGCGGAGGCGAGGGGGCGACAAGCTCGGCGGCGCGCCCGTGGAAGAACAGCTCGGAAAGCGGGCCGTCGAGCCGGGGAAGCAGATCGGCAAGCGGCACGCACTGGTCCGTCAGCTCATCGAGCGGGATGCCCAGCAGATCCCGAAGCGCCAGCGGCTCGACATTGACGAGCTGGAAATCCGCTCCGGCCTCGATCGCATGGCCGCGACTGGTCGGCCCCGCCAGCATCAGCCGCTCGTTCAGCCATATGATGTCGCAGCACATATCGGGAAGCGCGACCCGCCCGGCCTCCGCGCGGACATGGACATACATCAACCCGACAAGGCCGGGAGCAAGGGACGTCAATCGATCCATCGGACCGGCGCCGGATCGAAGATAAGCCGGGCAGAAAACCGCATCGGGACCGCTCCCATTCCGGACGACGGCGGCATCGTATCAAAGCTCTCCGCGCCAGGCCATGTGGAGGATCGGCGGTTGCGGCCAGATCGCCGCGACGATCCGGATGCCGGCGCGGCTCAGGGTGAAGATATGGCGGGCGGCTGCTCCTGACATGCCGCTGATATGGACATGCTCACTGGAGCGTCCGCGCTGGAGCGCCCAGCGCCAGCGCGAGCATGATGCGGGTGGAGCATAAGGCGCAGTCCAGCCCGATCGCGGCTCGTTCCGGACATGCGAGGCAGGCCCGCGGCGTCGAGCCGTCCAACAGGCCGAGCAGCAGATGTTCGTCGCGGGAAAGCGCCTTCGCTGAGCCGATCGCGATCGGCCGCCCAAGCGCGGCTTCGTAGAAACGGATCAGGCTATCGACGACCGGGGCGAGCACCGCGCAGTCATGGACGGCGAGCGTTCGGGCGAGGCAGGGCTGGATCGGATCGCCGGCATCGCGCGCACGCCGCCAGCAGCGTGTCGCGTCGATCAGGACGGCGGCGGGCATGGCCGGGTCGGCGGCTGGATAGGAGAGGGGGCGGTT
>JAYRJH010000535.1:0-786 GCA_041906415.1 Sphingomonas sp.
GTCGATGATCGCGGTATGGCAGGACGCGAGGTCAGCGGGCAGGCCGATCTTACGCTGCAGCACCTCACGGCGATCATCGTCGATGATCTGGACCTTGCGGCCGAACTGCTGACGCACCTGCGCCGCCCATTTCTCGCAACAGCCGCAACCCGGATCGCGGTGCATGGCGATGTCGGCCGCGGCCGATGCGACCGCTGGGATGGTCATTAGCAAGGCGGCGACGGCGCCACGAACACCATTCTTCATCATCAGCTCCTAAAAGGAAATCCCCGCCCTGCCGGGGGGTAGGGGGATCGACAGGGCGGGGCAGCGCTCCCTTATTGCGGGCGCTTGCCGTGCTTGCTGAGCCACGCCTGCAGCTCGGCAATATCCTTTTCCTGTTTCGTGATCGTCATCTGCGCCATGCGCTTGGTCTCGGCGTCGCGCGCGTCACGCACCGCAACGCGCGACATGGCGATGGCGCCTCGGTGATGCTCGATCATCTTGCGCGTCCACATTTCGGCCGCGTCGCCCTGCTTGGCCGCCATCATCTTCTGATGCATGTCCATCTCGGCCTGGCCGTAGGGATTGCCGGCCATCATGCCCGCCATGTCGTCGTGGTTCATGCCGGCCATCTGACCGTGGTTCATGCCCTGCATTCCGCCGCTCTGCTGCGCGAGGGCGGGCGTGGCGAGCAGCGCCAAAGCTGCGAATGTTGGTGCGAAGCGCATTATTGATCTCCCTGGGTTCTAAGACTTCTACGCGTGCGAGGCGGCTATCCCTCACCCGGGGTGCTAGAACGCGCGA
>JAYRJH010000535.1:796-1552 GCA_041906415.1 Sphingomonas sp.
TTGCGACGCCGCGTTTTGGGCCATCGCATGTAGAGAAGCACTGCCCCCCCTAACCAAAGCGCAAGCCCACCGATCGCGAAGGCGAGCAGCCAGGGCGTGTTGAAGTTCTCGTGATTCGTCCAATCCATGATGTGAAGGCCCCAGAAGAAGTCGTAGAGCCGCCAAGTGCCGGTTCGGACAGCCGAGATCCGACCGGTGTCGGCCGCGACAAAGACGCGGGTGGAATCGAGGTCGGCGAACGCGACGCGCCAGGCGGGGAGCGTGCCGCGATATTCGGGGCTGGCGCGCTCGATCCGCTCTACCTTCGCCGCTGGTCGAGCACCGCCACGCCATGCCAAACGCGCGATCTCCTCGGCCTCACGAGCCGTTGGTGCTGGCAGCGCTTGGCCCGTCGCGGCGTCGAACAGGCGCGTTCCCTTGGCTGTCGCGACCTCGGCGACCGGGCGGCCAAGCCACATGCGATAGGTGATGGCCTCGATGGGCGCATCTGCTGCGCCTACGATCGCCGATGGTGGGGCGAACGTGCTGCCGCGGGGAAGGGGCGCCGCGGCTTTGCGGTCAACGAGGTGATCGCCATGCACCCGATCGATCGGCAGGAAGCTCATCAGGGCGCCGCTTGCGAACCATAGCAGGAGCTGCGCGCCGATGATGATCGCGAGCCATTTGTGCGTGCGGCTCGCGAGTAGATGCAGCCTCAGTTTCGCGCTTTTCAGAACCACTCCTCCCTCAACCTCGTCGCCGGGGTCACTTCATACC
>JAYRJH010000056.1:0-10960 GCA_041906415.1 Sphingomonas sp.
CTTCTTCTCGGTCAGGATCGTTTCATATTCGGCCATCACTCTCTCCTCAGTGGTCGCCCTTCGGCGTTTCCATCAGCTCGACCAGCATCCCGCCGAAATCCTTCGGATGGACGAAGACGATCGGCGTGCCGTGCGCGCCGATGCGCGGCTCTCCCAGCACGGTGGCGCCGCTCGCCTTCATATGCGCGACCGCCGCGTGAATCTCCGGCACCTCGAAGCAGACGTGATGCTGCCCGCCGGCCGGGTTCTTCCTGAGGAAGCCGGCGATCGGCGAGCTTTCGTCATAAGGCTCGATCAGCTCGATCTGCGTGTTGGGCGCATCGACGAAACACACCTTCACGCCCTGCGCGGGCAGGTCGAACGGCTCCCCGATCGTTTCCGCGCCGAGCAGCAGGCGATAGGTCTCGACCGATTTCGCGATCGACGGCGTCGCGACGCCGACGTGGTTGAGACGACCTAGTTTCATCATTCTAGCCCAGCCTTTGAATCAAACCGACAACACCACCGATCAAACCAGCAAAAAACATGAAGATTCCAATCCCCACGCCGAACCGATGAAAGCCGACTTGAACCTTGAAGCCTAAAGGTGAGGCAGCGCGCTCAAGCCTACCAAATCCGTAGTCAAAGCAACCTCGCTCCAACCCTTCTCGAAGCTTCGCCCGCACCCACACAGTAAAGCAGATCACGCAAACGAGCCAAAAGATCAAAAACAGATAGGTCCAGATCGTGCTCACAACGGAATATTGTCATGCTTCTTCCACGGATTCTCCAGCGCCTTGCTCCGGAGCTTCCGCAGGCCCAGCGCGATCCGCCGCCGCGTGGAATGCGGCTGGATCACCTCGTCGATGAAGCCCTTGGCCGCCGCGACGAACGGGTTGGCGAAGCGCGCCTCATATTCGCGGGTCTTTTCCGCGATGCCTTCCTCGTTCAGCCCGCGGAAGATGATCTCCACCGCGCCCTTCGCGCCCATCACCGCGATCTCGGCGGTCGGCCAGGCATAATTGAGGTCGCCGCGCAGATGCTTGGAGGCCATCACGTCATAGGCCCCGCCATAGGCCTTGCGCGTGATGACGGTGATCTTCGGCACGGTCGCCTCGGCATAAGCGAACAGCAGCTTGGCGCCGTGCTTGATGATGCCGTTATGCTCCTGCGCGGTGCCGGGGAGGAAGCCGGGCACGTCCACGAAGGTGACGATCGGGATGTCGAACGCGTCGCAGAAGCGCACGAAGCGCGCCGCCTTCTTCGATGAATTGATGTCCAGCACGCCCGCCAGCACCATCGGCTGGTTGGCGACGAAGCCGACCGTCCGGCCCTCGATCCGCCCGAAGCCGCAGATGATGTTCGCCGCATGGGCGGGCTGGATCTCGAAGAACTCGCCCTCGTCCACCGTCTTCCGGATCAGCTCGTGCATGTCGTAGGGCTGGTTCGCGCTTGGCGGGATCAGCGTGTCGAGGCTCGCCTCCAGCCGGTCCCACGGATCGTCGGTCGGGCGTTCCGGCACGGCGGCGCGGTTCGATTCGGGGAGATAGTCCACGAAATCGCGCACCGCGAGCAGCGCCTCGATATCGTCCTCGAAGGCATTGTCGGCCACGCTGGTCTTGGTCGTATGGGTGATCGCGCCGCCCAAAGCCTCCTGCGTCACCACCTCGTTCGTCACCGTCTTCACCACGTCCGGGCCGGTGACGAACATGTAGCTCGAATCCTTCACCATGAAGATGAAGTCGGTCATCGCCGGGGAGTAAACCGCACCACCGGCGCACGGCCCCATGATGACGCTGATCTGCGGCACCACGCCGGACGCCAGCACGTTCCTCTGGAACACCTCGGCATAGCCGCCGAGCGAGGCCACCCCCTCCTGGATGCGCGCGCCGCCCGAATCGTTGAGGCCGATGACGGGCGCGCCGACCTTCATCGCCATGTCCATCACCTTGCAGATCTTCTGCGCGTGACGCTCGGAGAGCGAGCCGCCGAACACGGTGAAGTCCTGGCTGAACACGAACACGAGGCGGCCGTTGATCGTGCCGGAACCCGTCACCACGCCGTCGCCGGGATAGACCTGATCCTGCATCCCGAAATCGACGCAATTATGCTCGACGAACATGTCGAGTTCCTCGAACGAGCCTTCGTCGAGCAGCACGTCCACGCGTTCGCGCGCGGTCAGCTTGCCCTTGGCGTGCTGGGCGTCGATGCGCTTCTGCCCGCCGCCGAGCCGCGCGGCGGCGCGCTTGCGTTCCAGTTCCTCGATCGTCGACGACATGCGTTTCTCCGGAATACGAAACGCATCCCTGACGCGCGCGGCGGCGAAGCGCAAATGTGAACTTGCGAAATTGCGAAAGGCTGTTTTGCGAACTAGGATCGTGCCCATGGCGAGACTCTATGCCGGCCAGCAATTGCGCGCATTGCGCCTCTCGGCGGGGCTGAACCAGCGCGCGATGGCGGCGCGGCTCGGGCTGTCGGTGAGCTATCTCTCGCAGCTCGAAACCGGCGAGCGCCCGCTGACCGCCGCCGTCACAACCGCACTCGCGCGCCACTATCCGCAGGCGCTGGCGGCGATCGAGGGCGAGGCCCCAGCGCGGCGGCTGGCGGCGCTGGGCGAGGCGCTGGCGGACCCGGCGGTCGCGCCTTTGGATGCGGACGAGGCGGCACGGCTGGCGGAGGAGCGGCCCGAGATCGCCGACCGGCTCATCGCGCTCCACGCCGCCAAGCGCGCGGCGGAGGAGCGGCTCGCCATCGCCGAGGAATCGATGACCGCCGGCACCGGCGCGCGCCTGCCGTGGGAAGCGGTGCGCGACTGGTTCCACGAGGCGGGCAATTACGTCGACCGGCTCGACCGCGCGGCGGAGGAACTGGCCACCAACAGCCCCGATCTCGATGCGGCGCTGGCGCGTCACGGCATCACGCTCGCCGCCGACGCCGACGAGGATGCGCCGCTCGCCCGCTTCGACGGCGCGACGCTGACGCTCAACGCCGCCTTGCCGCAGGAGAGCCGCCGCTTTCTCACCGCCCACCGCCTCGCCGCCACCGCCTTCGCGCGCGAGATCGCCGCGATCGTCGCGGGGGCCGACGTGGCGGGGGCGGAGGCGAAAAGGCTGCTCGCGGTCGGCCTCGCCAATTATGCCGCGGGCGCGCTGGTGATGCCCTATGCCGCCTTCCGCGCGGAGGCGCGGCGGCTGCGGCACGATATCGACCGGCTCTCGCGCCGCTTCGGGGTGAGCTTCGAACAGGCGTGCCACCGCCTCTCCACGCTCCAGCGCGCGGGGGCGGAGGGCGTGCCCTTCTATTTCTGCCGCGTGGACATGGCGGGCAACATCACCAAGCGCCACTCCGCCACCCGGCTGCAATTCGCGCGCTTCGGCGGGGCCTGCCCGCTGTGGCACGTCCACGAGGCGGCGGCGATCCCCGACCGCATCCTGGTGCAGCAGGCGGAGACGCCGGACGGCGTGCGCTATATCTCAATGGCGAAGGGGCTGGTGAAGCCCTCCGGCAGCTTCGCGCGCGCGCCCCGGCGCTATGCCGTGGTGCTGGGCTGCGAGGCGACCCACGCCGCCGATTTCGTCTATGCCGACGCGGTGGACCGCACCCGCGCGCCGACGCCGATCGGCATCTCCTGCCGCCTGTGCCCGCGCGACGATTGCGACCAGCGCGCCTTCCCCCCCACCGATCGCGCGATCGCGGTGGAACCTTCGGTGCGCAGGGTGGTGCCGTATCGGGTGGTGTGAGAAGGCTTCACTTCGCTTGCGGATATCCGAACCGCAAAATACTCTTGTTCCAGAAAGGAGTGCGCGTGGGCGATTTCATTGCCGGCATCGTCGGTTCGTTCATTCCGATGCCCCGAGAGAAACGGCTTGAACGCTTCTTCCGGGTTCATCCACGATCGCTTGGATAACAGTGGGTTTCGTTTTGGCGGGAGCAGTTGCGATCGTCGTATTTCTCTGACCGGACTGTCGCCTTCCCACCCAAAGCTAGACCTTCACGATCCCCCGCTCGATCAGGCTTTCCGCCGTATCGACGATCGAATCCCCCTCGTCCCGCGTCTTCCAGCCGAGCACGCGTTCCGCATGGCCCGCATCGGTCGCACGCACGCGACCAAGCTCGCCGACGATCTGCCCGATGCCGCCGTCGAACAGGCCGATCAGGCGCACGACGAAATCGGGGATGCGGCGCTTCGGCACCTTGCGCGCGTGCTCGCCCAGCCGCGCGCGCAGGATCGCGCCGCCCTCCTCCATCATCATGAAGCGCCCGGAGGCGATGAAGCGTTCGCCGTCCAGCCCCGGCGTCTCCAGCGCGCGCAGGTGCAGATCCGCGAGGTCGCGCACATCCACCACGCCGAAGCCGATGCGCGGGAAGCCGGGGATCGATCCGTCGAGCATCCGCTGGACGAGCTGGATCGAGGTGGAGAAATCCGCGCTCAGCACCGGCCCCAGCACCGCCGCCGGGTTGACCGAGCAGAATTCCATCCCCGCGCCGTTCTCCGCCACCCAGTCCCGCGCGGCGCGCTCGGCGACCGTCTTCGACTTGACGTAGGCGGAGATGCCGGGCGCGTTCACGTCGGTCCAGTCCGCCTCGGTATAGAGACTGCCGTTGAGCGGCTCGTGCCCATAGGCCACCGCCGCCACCGACGAGGTGAGGACGAAGCGCTTCACGCCCGCTTCCTTCGCGAAGCGCAGCGCGCGCAACGCCCCCTCGCGCGCGGGCGGGATCAGCATGTCGTCGGTCGCCTTGCCCGCCGGGAAGGGCGAGGCGACATGCGCGACATGGGTGCATCCGGCCATCGCCTCCGCCCAGCCGTCGTCGCGCTCCAGATCGGCGGCGAAGAAGCGCAGGCGGTCCGCCGGCACGCCCAGCGTCTCGCGTACCTCGCCTTCCCGCGCAAGATCGCGGATCGTGGCGTGGATCGTCCAGCCGCGCTCCGCCAGCAGCCTGATGAGGAAGCCCGCGATATAGCCGCTGCCTCCGGTCACGAGCACGGTGCCAGCCATCGGTCTTCTCCTGTCCGTATGGCCAGCGAATTTATGCCTGAACACCGCCCCTGCCAAGTTGTCCGCCACCTTCGCGCCGGTTAGGGAAGATGGCGAAGGAGAGTGGTATGTCCGAGCAGGAGCTTTATCCCGTCCCCGCCGAATGGGCCGATGCGGCGAAGGTGGATCGCGCCGCTTATGACGCGATGTATCGCGCGAGCGTGGCGGACCCGGACGGCTTCTGGCTCGAACAGGCGAAGCGGCTCGACTGGGTGAAGGCGCCGACGCAGGCGGGCAACTGGTCCTTCGACGAGGCGGATTTCGGGATCGAATGGTTCGCGGACGGCATGCTCAATGTCTCCGCCAACTGCATCGACCGCCATCTCGCGACGCGCGGCGACCAGATCGCGATCATCTGGGAACCCGACGATCCGAAGGAGGAGCCGCGCCGCTTCACCTATCGCCAGCTTCATGCGGAGGTCTGCCGCTTCGCCAATGTGCTGAAGGCGCAAGGCGTGAAGAAGGGCGATCGCGTCACCGTCTATCTGCCGATGATCCCGGAGGCGGCGTTCGCGGTGCTGGCCTGCGCGCGGATCGGGGCGATCCATTCGGTGGTGTTCGGCGGCTTCTCCCCCGATGCGCTGGCCGGGCGGATACAGGATTGCGATTCCAGGATCGTCGTCACCGCAGACGAAGGCCGGCGCGGCGGCAAGCGCGTGCCGCTGAAAGCCAATGTCGACGAAGCCGCCGCGCGCGCCCCGAGCCTCGAGAAGGTGATCGTGGTGAAAGCGACCGGCGCGGACGTGCCGATGACCGGGCGCGACATCTGGTATCACGAAGCGGCGCAAGGCGTCTCCACGGACTGCCCGGCCGAGCCGATGGGGGCGGAAGACCCCTTGTTCATCCTCTACACCTCCGGCTCGACCGGCAAGCCGAAGGGTGTGCTGCACACCACCGCCGGCTATCTGCTGTGGGCCGCCTTCACGCACGATCTGGTGTTCGATTACCGGCCGGGGAACATCTTCTGGTGCGCCGCCGATATCGGCTGGGTCACGGGGCATACCTATATCGTCTACGGCCCGCTGGCGAACGGCGGGACGACGTTGATGTATGAGGGCCTGCCCAACTGGCCCGACGCCAGCCGCATCTGGCAGGTGGTGGACCGGCATCAAGTCCACACCGTCTTCACCGCTCCCACCGCGCTGCGCGCGCTGATGAAGGACGGGGACGAGTTCGTCCATCGCACCAGCCGCGCCTCGCTGCGCCTGCTCGGCACGGTCGGCGAGCCGATCAACCCGGAGGCGTGGCGCTGGTATCACGAGGTCGTGGGAGAGGGCCGTTCCCCGATCGTCGACACATGGTGGCAGACGGAGACGGGCGGCGCGCTGATCGCCCCGCTCCCCGGCGCGACCGACCTGAAACCGGGATCGGCCACCCTGCCGCTCCCCGGCGTGCAGCCGCAGCTGGTGGACGAGAACGGCGCGGTGCTGGATGGCGCGGTGAGCGGCAACCTCTGCATCACGGCAAGCTGGCCCGGCCAGATGCGCACGGTGTGGAACGATCACGCGCGGTTCTTCCAGACCTATTTCACCACCTATCGCGGCAAATATTTCACCGGGGACGGCTGCCGCCGCGACGAGCATGGCTATTACTGGATCACCGGCCGCGTGGACGACGTCATCAACGTCTCCGGCCATCGCATGGGCACCGCCGAGGTGGAGAGCGCGCTTGTGCTCCACCCCAAGGTGGCGGAGGCCGCGGTGGTGGGGATGCCGCATGAGGTGAAGGGGCAGGGCATCTATGCCTATGTAACGCTCAACGCGGGCGAGGCGGCGTCGGGCGAGCTGAACGCCGCGCTGAAGCAATGGGTGCGCAAGGAGATCGGCCCGATCGCCACGCCGGATGCGATCCAGTTCGCGCCGGGCCTGCCCAAGACGCGCAGCGGCAAGATCATGCGCCGCATCCTGCGCAAGATCGCGGAAGGGGACGTCTCCAGCCTCGGCGACATCTCCACGCTGGCGGACCCCTCGGTGGTGGAAGATTTGGTCGCCAACAGAGTCGGTTAGTCTGCGGAATCCCCCTTTTCACCTTTCGGTAACGTAATTCGTTCAGGTTGCGCTTGACGAATCGATTCGAATCGCCCCGAAGTGGGACAGCGAGTCGTATAAGCGTCGCATTACCCGGATCGGGGGATCGCATGGCAAAGCACGGTTCCGGCACACCGCTGCCGCCGGAAGAGATTGAGCGCATCCTGTGGTCGGCGCGGCGCGCCGGCACGATCCTGATTCTCCCCCGTGAGCAGCCGCAGCCGACAATCGACGCGCTCACCGATCAGGGGCTGGTGCGCCGCCAGCTCGGCCATATCGTGCTGACGCTGCAGGGCCAGGAACGCCGCCGGAAGTGCGCGCATTACATGGCCGCGATGGCCTGAGCCAATCCGTTTCCCTGCCGGGAAGCGCGCATCATCCGGTCATCCGCCGCAGCGCGGCAGTATCCCTCATCCCGATCCGCCCATAGCCTCGCGCGATCGCCCCCGACGCCTCCAGCGCCGCAAGGTGCGCATTGGCGGCCTTGCGGGACAGGCCGCACATCTCCGCCAGATCGCTCTGGCTCACCCGCGCAACGCCGTCGCTTCCCAGGGCCACCAGCCGCGCAGCGATCCGTGCGCGCGGCCCGAGCGCCAGCATCTGCGCCGCGAGATGCACCATCGCGTCAAGCTGGCCGTAGACAAGTTCGCTCACCGCGCGCCACAATAATGGCTGATCCGCCGCGATCCGCTCCAGCGCGACGTCCGCGACCAGCAGCACGGTCGCCGCGCCGGCCGCGCGCGCCGTCACGATGCGCGGCCCGCCTCCGCCGCGCCGCGACTGGCCGAAGGCGGTGCCTGCGGGCAGGAGATTGACCAGAACGTCGCGCTCCATCCCGGCCGATGCCTCGATCCTGAGCGCGCCGGAAAGGACCAGCACCACGCCCGTCTCCTCATCTCCCTCGCCATAGACCCATTGCCCCGCGCCGAGCCGCACCGTGCGCCCCGCCCGAAGCAGCGCGGCGCGCAGCGACGGCGGCAAGTGGGCGAACCATGCGCCGCGCAACGCGAGGGATTCGATATCCATCGCGTGATTGTAACGAAGGTTACATTTCCAGGCGAATCGCTGCGGTAGAATGGGCGCGAGAACGAAGGAGAGGATTGATGACCGTGCATTTCCGCCCGCTTGCCGATCATGTCGGGGTCGAGGCGCTGGACGTGGATCTGAATGCGATCGACGACGCGGGCTTCGACGCGCTGCGGCAGGCCGTGGCCGATCATGGCGTGCTGTTCGTCCGCGATCAGCAATTGACGCCGGAACAGCATATCGCCCTCGCCCACCGCTGGGGCGGGATCGACGTGAACAATTATTTCCCGGCCAATGGCGGTTATCCCGAAATCGCCGAAGTGCGGAAATCGGAAAACCAGACCACCAATATCGGCGGCGGCTGGCATACCGACCACAGTTACGACCAGGTGCCCGCGATGGGATCGATCCTGCTCGCGCGCGAGACGCCGCCGACCGGGGGCGACACGCTGTTCGCCAGCATGGGCGCGGCGTTCGATTCGCTGTCCGACGGTTTGAAGGGCACGTTGCGCGGGCTGCGCGCGGTCCATTCGGCGGACCATATCTACAGCGCGGAGGGCATCTATGCGCAGACCGATCAGGCGGCCGACCTGAAGGGGCACGATATCCGCACCCGCGCCGTCCACCCCGTCGCGCTGCGCCATCCGCGCACGGGGCGGGAGCTCCTCTACGTCAATCCGGCCTTCACGCTGCATTTCGAAGGCTGGACGCGCGAGGAGAGCCTGCCGCTGCTGCAATATCTCTATCAGGTGGGGATGCGGCCGGAATTCCAGTGCCGCGTGCAATGGCAGCCGGGATCGCTGGCGATCTGGGACAATCGCTCGACATGGCATTGCGCCATGAACGACTATCAGGGCCACCGCCGGCTGATGCACCGTATCACGATTTCCGGCGAACCGCTGGAGTGAGCGATCTCTCCCCTCCCGCGCGGGAGGGGAGCATATCAGAGCGCGTCGAAATCGATCGGCGCGTGCCGGTCCAGCGCGCGCGGCGCTTCGGGCATCGGATATTTGAGGCCGGTCGCGCAGTTGAACAGCACCACCTCCTCATCCTCGTCCACCTCGCCGTCGCGCAGCGCCTGGCGATAGGCGGCGAGCGTCGCGCCGCCTTCGGGGCAGAGCAGCAGGCCGTCCTGCTCCGCGCAATCCTCCACCGCCTTCAGGATCGCGGGATCGCCGACCGCCAGCGCCTTGCCGCCCGATTCCCGCACCGCGCGAAGGATCAGGAAGTCGCCCACCGCGCGCGGCACGCGGATGCCGGAGGCGATGGTGTGCGCGTCCTCCCAGCGCTCGGCATGTTCCTCGCCCGCCTCGAACGCGCGGACCATCGGCGCGCAGCCCGCCGCCTGCACGGCATACATGCGCGGCCGTTCCGAACCGATCCAGCCGAGCTTCTCCAGCTCGTCGAACGCCTTCCACATGCCGATCAGCCCGGTGCCGCCGCCGGTGGGATAGAAGATCGCCCTGGGCAGCCGCCAGCCGAATTGGGCAGCAAGCTCCAGCCCCATCGTCTTCTTGCCCTCGATCCGATACGGCTCCTTGAGCGTGGAGAAATCGAACCAGCGGCCTTCCGCCGCACCCTTGCCGACGATCGCGCCGCAATCGTCGATCAGGCCGTTGACCCGCCACACGCGCGCGCCCTGCATCGCGATCTCGCGCACGTTCACCTCGGGCGTGTCCTCCGGACAGAAGACGATCGTCTCGATGCCGACACGCGTGGCATAGGCCGCCAGCGCCGCGCCGGCATTGCCGTTGGTCGGCATCGCGATGCGCGTGACACCCAGCTCCTTCGCCATCGCCACCGCCATCACCAGCCCGCGCGCCTTGAAGCTGCCGGTGGGGAGGCGGCCCTCGTCCTTCACCAGCACCTTCGCCCCGCCCGCGCGCGGGATCGGAACCAGCGGCGTCTCGATCTCGCCCAGGCTGACGACATTCTCCGTCCGCCGCACCGGCAGCAATTCGCGCCAGCGCCACAGATCGGTCTCGCGCGACGCCAGCGTGTCGCGGGGAAGCGCGGCCCTCACCGCATCGAGATCGTAGCGCACCAGCAGCGGCCGGCCGGCGCGCGACAGGCCGTGGAGCTGGCCCGCCTCGTAGCGTTCGCCGGTCAGCGAACATTCGAGGTGGGTGACGAAGGTGGGCCGCTCAGCAGTGAGGTTCGCGTTCACTCCGGTCAGTCCGCCGCCTTGGCGACGCCGACCAGCGACGGGCGCAGCAGCCGGTCGCGGATCATCCAGCCGGACTGCATTTCCTGCACGATCGATCCCGGCTCGGCATCGGTGGAGGGAATCTCCACCATCGCCTGATGCCGGTTGGGATCGAGCTTCTCGCCCAGCGCGGTGATGCGCGTGATGCCGTGGCGTTGGAAGACGTTGGCGATCTCGCGCATCGTCGCCTCGATCCCGGCTACGAGGCCCTTCATCCGCTCATCCTCGCGCAGGTCGGCGGGGATGGCGATGAGCGCGCGTTCCAGATTGTCGCTCACCGAAAGCACGTCGCGCGCGAAGGCCGTCGCGGCATAGGCGCGCGCGTCGGCGGCGTCCTTCTCCGCGCGGCGGCGGACGTTCTGCGTCTCGGCCTGGGCATAGAGCACCTGCTGCTTCGCCTCGGCCTCCAGCTCCTCGATGCGGCCCGCGTCGGTGGAGGCGGCTGCTTCCTGCGCGTTTTCAGGCGGAAGGTCGGTCGTGTTCTCGTCAGTCATGTCGTTCCCGTCATTAGCCCCGTCATTGGCGGCTCAACCCATCAGGCGGGCGAGCGTTGCGGCCGTGAAATCCACCATGGGCACGACCCGCGCATAGTTCAACCGCGTCGGGCCGATCACCCCCACCACGCCGACCACCCGACCGTCCTGCCCGCGGACCGGCCGCGCGATCACCGAGGAGCCGGAAAG